>CAXMTM010000186.1:0-1654 GCA_964196385.1 Arenicellales bacterium | reverse complement strand
GGCGAATATGGTGAATTTATTTAAATTGGTTGGTGTGGTCTTAGCCGCAATTTTTGTCGCCTCCTGCGGAGGCGGTTCGAGCAGCGGTGGCTCCGAAGCGGCGGAAGCGGAGGTTGAAACGGATAGCACCACGCAGGCGATTGTTGCATCCAAAATCTTTTTGGATGCGTTCAACGACTTTGATTGTTCCTCGGGCTGGACCAACCGGCATGGCGGTCTTGGGCGTGCACCCTACGCCGGCAGTGGTACCTGCAAGGCGTCGTTTCCGGGTGAGTCGGGTGTTTATGCCGTCAGCCTGCAGGCCCAGACTGAGTTCGACGGCAGCTCCCCGTACGCAGTGTCGATCAACGGCAGCAACATACTGGAAGGCCGCTACCCCTATGCCCAGGGTGATTTGATCTGTGACTGCCCCGAACCCTGGCGGGAAAACTGTCCCGATCGCCTGGTTTCGCTCGACGCCGGAAAGCGCCAAATCAATACCGGCGACATCATCGGATTTTTTGGCGATGACGTGTATCCCTGTGGCGATGATTCACACGGATCCTATGCGATTTGGCGCGGGATGACGTTCATTAAACAGTAGTTCGATCAATAGTATGTCATCGTCAGCCGACTTGAGAATGCCGTCTGCGGCCACCACGCCTGACCGCGCGATGCTGCAGCCCTTTCCGGGACAGTGCCGCACAGAAATTTGTGCCGCCGAGCCAGCAGCAGAAATGCGAGTCCGCACAGCGGGCGGTCAGATCTTCAAGTTCGGCACCGTTGCCGAAAGCGACCAGCAGTCCGTGCTCTGTCAGACGTTCCACTACGGTGGTCAACTCCCTTGTGGTGATCTCACCCACATCCAGCAGGATCATATCGAACCGATGTTCCTCTATGTCCGATAAAAACATCGAGAAGTCCTGTTGATGGGTCGCGATGCGTATATCCGTAGCAAAGTGCGGTTGAATCAGATCGGCGATAATTTTGGAGGCGCTGTGCAGAATCAGTCGGCAGTTCATGGCCATACCATCCTGCACCCAATCGACATAAGGAATTGATTGTGTTCCGGTGGCGAGGGTCACCCCAGCATTTTTAGTTCCGGCAAAAACCCGCAGCAAGCTGGCAATATCGCTGTGGAATCCATTGCCTATACCGTTATCGGCAAGCGTCTTTAGCCAGTTGTCGAAACCCCGCGGTGAATTGGTTGTCGCTGTCATTAATCAGGGAAACCGATCGCTCCGAGTGTGAATGATGTGAATCAATATACAGGCCGGTTACGGCCATTGTAGAATGTTCTCCCTCCAACCGACGGTCTAAAAGTGGGATCTGACCCCACTTTCACAAGCCGGCGTCTGTGGGTGGTTGCTGTTTTTCCGATCCGATCTTGTCCAGGGCTGCCCTGTAAATTTCCTCTGAGTTGTATTGTGAACTCGGTATCGGTACGAAAGGCGCCTTCTCCTCGGTCGTTTTTGTGTCGCGAACGTTGATCCTGTAAATGGAGTAAATTCCGAGACAGGCGGTGATGAGCGCACTCAACCCGAACAGCCCGTCGGGGCCAAACTGCCCCATGCTGAATGCCCCCATCATCGGCCCGAGTATCGCACCTATTCCAAAAGACACAAGCAGTGCACCGGCGACCTGGATCAGTTCTTTTGGATCCGCGAAGTCGTTC
>CAXMTM010000185.1:0-3378 GCA_964196385.1 Arenicellales bacterium | reverse complement strand
GCAGTGCAGCGCGTCTTGCCCGGGGTGACATTGATGAATCACGTCAGACTGCTTTTTCGTTCCCCTGCCTGCCGGTCCGGGCCCAACCGAAACCGGTGGGCGCACCATGGTCCGAATTTGAATATAATTCTGGCGGATTATCCAGGCGTTTACCGACCGCGGGCTGCAGGGCACTGTCAATCTGGTTGGACTGGCGGGTAAACAAAACCCCCATGCACTGGACGCATTGATCGAAGCAGGCTTCGATCTTCAGCCGCACGGCTGGCGCTGGATCGATTACCACACGCTGGACGAGGACCAGGAACGGGAACACATCGCGAAATCGACTGCACAGGTGGTTCGTCTCACTGGCGGCCCGCCGCTGGGCTACTATGCGGGATTACCCAGTATCAACACCCGGCGTCTGGTGATCGAGGCCGGTTCCTATATTTATGACTCGGACACCTACGCCGATGACCTGCCCTACTGGTGTGACGAGTTCGGCAGGCCGCATCTGCTGATTCCCTACTCCCTCGACACTAACGACTCTCGCTTCGCACGCTCGGAGGGTTATCAGATCGCCGAAGAGTTTCACTGTTATCTGAAAAACACCTTCGACTGTTTGTACAGGGAGGGTGAAACGGCACCCAAAATGATGACGGTTGGTCTTCACGCAAGGTTGCTGGGACGACCGGGGAGGATTGACGCGTTACACAGTATCCTGGATTACATCATGGGCCACGATCATGTCTGGATTTGCCGGCGCGGCGATATTGCCAGACACTGGATTGCACAACACCCCTGCCAGATATAAGCGTACTTCTAACTTTTCGGCCGTGCCGATTGTTGCTTGCTTTGCAGAAACGCAGCCAGACGGGCGAGGGTCGGGTGGTCGAAGATATCGGAGACTTCCAGTTGAGATGGAAAGTGTTGGTCGATCAATTCGTGAATCTCGACCAGTTTCAGCGAATTCATTCCGATCTCAAAAAAATTATCGTGCCTTTGCAGATTGACATCGCCGAGCGACCCGGCACAGATCTCGAGCAGGGCCTCCTCCAGCCCGGGGTGGCTGGCCGACCCGGCAGGAGCTTCCGGCGCATCAGCGCGGAGCCCCGCCACAACAGCGCTAAACTGCCCATTGTCGTATGCTTGTCGTAATGCAAAGCGTTTGGTTTTCCCACTGCTGGTCCTGGGGATCTCCTCGACCGGAATGACTATGTCGACCTCGACACCGGCATATTTCCCGATCACCTTTCGCACCTGGGTAGCAACCGGCGCGAATTCTTCGAGGTTGCCGAAGTGCAGAACGAAAACGGCTATGGTTTCAGATTTTCTGTCACTGTCGTTGACGGCACACACGGCGACCTTGCCGGGGTCGATACCGTCTATCCTGCACGCGATGTCTTCCAGATCGTGGGCGTAGTGGTTCTGACCGTTGACGAACAGGATGTCCTTCAGCCGGCCGGTAATATACAGTGAATCGCCCTTAAAGAATCCGACGTCCCCGGTATCAAGCCAGCGCCGGTTTTCACCGGGCTCCGCGCTGCTCTCTCCGTAGTATCCGCGGGTCACATTGGGCCCGCTGATCTCTATACTGCCGACCTGGCCCGGTGAAAGCACCGTGCCGCCGGGGTTGGTTATGCGCACATCGCAGTGCGCAACCGGCTTTCCCACGTCGACGATCTCCACCGCATCGTCATCCCTGGACTCGACAACGGTCTGGCCGGGCCCCAGACTGTCTCGCCGCACGCGCATCGTGCGGTAGCCCTGGTGGGGGGTGGAAAAGGATACGGCCAGGCCGGCTTCGGCCAGGCCGTACACCGGGACCATTGCCGCGCGTTTGAGTCCGTAGGGCGCCAGGGCTCCGAGAAATTCCTCGCAAACCGTTGCGGAAATGGGTTCCGCCCCGTTGAAGATCAGGCGTATGCGGGACAAGTCCAGCTCATCGATCTTCCACCGCCCGAATGCCTTGAGGAAAAGACGATAACCGAAGTTGGGCGAACACAGCAGCGTCACATTGTCACGGCACGCGGTCTGCAACCATAAGGTGGGGCGGCGAATAAAAGCCTCGGTAGCCATAATAGTGTGGGTGAGCCCCCGCATGAGCATGGCCAGGTGGAATCCGATCAGGCCCATGTCATGGGTGAGCGGCATCCAGCTCAGGCTGCTGTCGTCGTCGGACAGTCCGCATGCAGTGTGGATATCGCGGATGTTGACAGCCAGGTTGCGATGGCTGAGCACCACGCCTTTAGGATCCCGGGTAGACCCGGACGAGAACTGGATGAAAGCAATATCATCAGGCCCGGGTGTCGAGGGTTCGGCGGGTTGACCCAGGTCGTTGACATTCTCCGTCAGAATCGTGTTGGCCTTGAGTTGCCGATAGAGTTCATCGATGCCCAGTCTATCGGCGAGTGCCCGTATGCGAGCGCCGGTCTGAAGGTCGGTGTACAGGAATGGGCGTGTTAACTGCCGGTACACGCGGAAAAGTTTGGTGCGCTGGTCTTCCGAGATACCGGGGGCTATGGGTACCGGCACGATGCCGCCGAACAGGCAGGCCCAGAATGCGTCTATGAACGCCAGATTGTTGGGCGTGCATATGATGAGTTCATCACCCTGCCGTATTCCGCGTTCTTGAAAATGGCGTAACAGGCCCAGCGCACGCCCGCGCAATTCAGTAGATGTGACCGATCCGATGGTGTCGGCGGCGTCAACGAATCGAATACCGCTGTCGTTATGACACAGGGCCTCGAACCCTTCCGTCAAGGTCGAAAATTCCACAGATGTTCGAATTTCGGGCCAGGAGCCGGTCGGATTCAGGTGTTGGTCGCGAGCAGAATCATCCTGAGTCCGACCGGCTCCTAGCTTGAGACTTCCGGGTTACAGTCGGAAACGTTGATCAGTGAGACCCGGGGTTCGTCGAATATGCCGACTGACTTCAGCTTCTCGCGGGCTTCCGTCACAAAAGAGTCGAAATCCAGCTGTGCGCCGCTGTGGCGGAAAAAAATGTCGCCGTCGATCAGGAGTTCCGCGCTGTTGACTTTTTCACCACAATACCCGATGACCGCTTCCACGTATTTGCCGTGGCCCGCACTGCCGCAAACCCCTTGTTTTTGCACGTCGATATTCTCGATCCCGTTGCGCTCCAGCGAGGCGATCATGAGCGGCAGGGCCTGATCGAAACGAAGGCCGCTGCTGGCGGCCTCGGCCTGGGCAACAATCCTGTCCACCTGTGCCAGATCAAGCTCCCCGGGTTGTTCACGGACGATGATTGTGCTCGATACGGGCAGGCAGTCTTCAAATATCCCGATGATGGTGGCCTCATTTGACAGAACAGGCCCCGGACCTGCCAGAAGGCCTGTCAGTAAACCCATCGCTATGCAGAGTAGTCGTGTTTTCATA
>CAXMTM010000184.1:0-3265 GCA_964196385.1 Arenicellales bacterium | reverse complement strand
GAATCCTTGCCTCATGAATCCTTGATCGTGCCTTTGGGCATCATTGTCTGTATGGCATGGGACTGTACTTTGATCTCAACGCCGGTGGAGACTTCCAGCGTAACGAAATTCTCGCCCACATCGGATATCCGGCCCAGGGTGCCGCCGGTGGTCACCACCTCATCGCCTTTTTTGATGTTGGCCACCATTTCACGATGCTGTTTTTGTCGCTTCTGTTGCGGCCGAATGAGAAGAAAATAAAATACGACAATGATCAATACGAACGGCAACAACCCCAGCAGGCCACCACCCGCCACATCGCCTTGCGCCCAGGCGTCGGAAATAAACAGGTTCATAAGTGTCTTATCCTTGTTGACTGAATTGCTCTAGAAAATACCCCCGCCGCAGCGAGGGCGCGGTATTATGCCACAGCGCAGCACAAAAAATAGACGGATTTTAGCCCGGACATTTCATAAATTATGCACAATCTCGCTTGTCTATTGATCCCACAAGAAATATTTCCTCAGTCGGGAGCAATCAACGATATTTCTTCGGTTGTTCCTTGTGACACAATATTCTGCGTAATATTGCGCAGATTTATGAAATGTCCGGGCTAGCCCTTGGGCGATTCCTCTCCGGCGCTCTGGTCGTATTCCGAGAGAAAATCCCGGGCGTACCGGTCAATGCTCCGACACTCGATTGCGGACCTGAGCGCACGCATCAGATCCTGGTAATAGTGCAGGTTGTGAGTGGTGTTCAATCGCGCCCCGAGGATTTCATTATTCTTGTATAGATGGCGCAGATAAGCCCTGGAATAGTGGGCGCACGTATAACACCGGCATGCCGGGTCGAGGGGCCTGGTATCCCTGGAATATTTTGAGTTTCGTATCCTGACCACGCCCTGGCTGGTATACAGCCAGCCGTTGCGGGCGTTGCGGGTGGGCAAAACGCAATCGAACATATCAATGCCCTGGGTCACGGCATGGACGATATCCGCTGGTGTGCCCACCCCCATCAAATAACGCGGCTTTGCGGCCGGCATGGCCGGCGCTACGGTTGCCATCAGTTCATACATGATTTCTGCGGGTTCGCCCACCGACAGGCCGCCAATGGCATAACCGTCGAAGCCAATGTCAACCAGCCCCGTCAGCGATTCATGCCTCAAATCCGGATACATACCACCCTGTACGATGCCGAACAGACTCCCCTCCCCCGCGTACGACTGCCGGCACCGCCCGGCCCAGCGCAAAGACAACCGCATGGAGGTCCCCGCGGAGTCCTCGCTGGCCGGAAATGCCGTGCAATCATCGAAAACCATCACGATATCCGAACCCAGTGCCTGCTGAATTCGCATCGATTCCTCCGGGCCCAGGAATATCCTGGCCCCGTCGACGGGGGATCTGAACATCACGCCCCGATCACTGATTTCACGCAATCCGGCCAGGCTCCACACCTGGAAACCGCCGGAATCGGTAAGTATGGGTTTGCGCCAACCCATGAACTCATGCAGGCCGCCATGATCCGCTATGATATCGACACCGGGCCTGAGCATCAGATGGAAGGTGTTGCCCAGTATGATGTCGGCACCGGTGGCTTCCACCTCTTCAGGCGTCATCGCCTTCACAGTTGCACTGGTGCCCACCGGCATGAACGCAGGGGTATTTATGACCCCCCGGTCCATTACGATCCGGCCCCGCCGTGCCGGGCCATCAGTATGAGTGATGTCGAATGTCAACATGATTGCGCCTCGCGTTGAGGGGTAACGAACATGGCATCTCCGTAGCTGTAAAAGCGGTACCTGCACCGTACCGCATGACGGTAAGCGGCCAGCGTATTGTCTGTACCCGCAAATGCGCATACCAGCATTAAAAGCGATGATCTCGGCAGATGGAAATTGGTAATCATCGCATCCACGATGCGGAATTTTTTACCCGGATATAAAAACAGTTCCGTATCACCTTCGAAGGCGCCGCGCTTGCCGGTTATGGCCAGTGTTTCCAGGGCACGCACACTGGTCGTGCCTACTGCAACGATACGATTGCCGCCCGCCCTGGCGCCCAAAACTGTTTCACACACACTCTTCGGAATGAAAACCCGCTCCGCGTGCAGCCGGTGTAACAGGGGGTTGCTTTCACGGATGGGCTGAAAAGTCCCGGCTCCGACGTGCAGGGTAAGGAATACACAACGTGCACCCCGCGCCCGCAGGGCCGTTATCAGAGGCTCATCGAAATGCAGACCGGCGGTGGGTGCGGCTACGGCCCCGGGTTTGTTTGAATAAACAGTCTGGTACCGATCCTGGTCCTGCCCGTTATGCTGATCTTTGTCCCGGCCGACTCTGTGGATGTACGGCGGTAAAGGCACATGGCCAAACCGATCCAGCACCTCGGACACGCGCAGGTTCTCAAAATTCAGCACGAAAAACTCTGCCCTGCGTTCGACAATTTTGGCGTCAACACTGCCGTTTTTGTTTTCCAGGGTAATCCTGTGACCGGCGCGCAGGGGTTTATTGCTTCCCGCCAGCGCCAATATCGTATGATCATCCAGTTCCCGCTCAAGCAAAAACTCTACCCGGCCCCCCGTAGCCTTGCGGCCATACAGCCTTGCCGGAACAACCCTGGTATCGTTGAACACGAACACATCACCGGCATGCACAAGGTCGATGATATTCTCGAATTCCAGGTCCCGAAGCCGCCCACTGTCACCACCCAGAGACAACAACTTGCTCGCCGAGCGCCTGGGCAACGGATGTTGCGCAATGAGTTCGGGTGGCAGGTCATAGTCGAAGTCTTCGAGGTGCATTGTGAATCCTTTGCTGACGGCTGGTACTCCTTGTTATACTCCCCGACCCGCACTTGCCGAGGTGGCGAAACTGGTAGACGCGCCAGACTCAAAATCTGGTGGTGGCAACACCGTGCCGGTTCGAGTCCGGCTCTCGGTACCAATCAATTTAAAACGGAGTCGGAACGCAGTTATTGCTAATATATTATAAGGTGAAAGGTCGCTTCCGGCTGATCCGCTTGCTGACACCCGATCAGACACTAAACTCGACATTGTCTATCAATCTTGTGTTGCCGACGTAGCCTGCCCCCAGAATTACCAGGTCCTGTTCGGTTTCACCCGGCACCGACAGGTCATGCCGGCAGCGGATACTGGCATAGTCGGGCCTGATTCCGGCTGCAATCCAGTTTTCCATTACGCTATCTTCCACTTCCGACAATGGGGCACTGGCGGATTGAAACCGGTTCACGCCGGATCGCAGCCCCTGGTACAGTGCGGGGGCAACACG
>CAXMTM010000183.1:0-3605 GCA_964196385.1 Arenicellales bacterium | reverse complement strand
CTATGGCCATTGCGTGCCCGGTAATACATAATCCGGCGTCGGACGGGGCCAGACGCGATTCCGGTTGCCCGTGAGCATTGCGGGCTGGATTCCAACAAACAGCGGAGCTACACACTTTGTATCAAAAACTTCGGCAGCGCCTGGCCAGGCTGGATGCGAAAGACTCGAAGAGCGGCTTTTCAGGGGGGGCGAAAGGCATCGAAAAAGAAAGCCTGCGCGTCTCCCGGGATGGCAATATCGCCCAGACACCCCACCCGCGCAAACTGGGCTCCGCCCTGACCCACCCATACATTACGACGGATTATTCAGAGGCTCTGATCGAGATGATCACCCCGCCTTTGAAGGATATCGAAGACGCCCATGAATGTCTCTGCCAGATCCACCGCTTCGTCTACAGCAAGTTGGGGGATGAACTGCTGTGGGCTACCAGCATGCCCTGCGTGATTGCAGGTGAGAGCAGCATTCCCATCGCCCATTACGGAACATCCAATGTGGGAACGATGAAGCATGTCTACCGCCGTGGCCTTGATTACCGCTATGGCAGAACCATGCAGGCTATCGCCGGGGTACATTTCAATTATTCACTGCCCGAATCGTTTTGGCCCATGTTCATGGACATTGAGCACAGCGTTCTGTCAGGGCAGGACTTTATATCCGATGCCTATTTCTGCCTGATCAGGAATTTTCAGAGGCTGGGCTGGATCATCCCTTACCTGTTCGGGGCCTCACCCGCTGTGTGCAAGTCTTTCTTTGGGAAGCAGTCCGTGGACCTGGCGGAGTTCGACGCGCACACCTACTACGGCCCCTACGCGACGTCCCTGCGAATGAGCGACATAGGTTACCAGAACAATGCCCAGGACAGCCTCAACATTTCCTACAACGACCTGAAAAACTACGTGCAAGACCTGACGCGGGCCATCGAGACGCCCTTTGCGGACTATGAGCGAATTGGCGTCGTGGTTGACGGAGAATATTTACAACTGAATGCCAATATCCTGCAAATCGAGAATGAGTACTACAGCTTTGTTCGTCCCAAGCAGGTCGCCCAATCGGGAGAAAAACCCACCCTCGCCCTGAAACGCCGCGGTGTTCAATATGTGGAGATCCGGGCTCTGGACGTGGACCTGTTCGACCCCGTCGGGATCAATGATAACCAGATGCGATTCATTGAAACGTTTCTAATTTTCTGCCTGCTTCAGGACAGCCCGCCCATAAGCAAAGACCAGCAAGAAGATATTGCGTACAACCAGCAGACCGTTGCGTGCTGCGGACGCGATCCGGCAATCCGTCTGCGCCGCAACGGGTCCAGGTTATCGGTCCGGGAATGGACCCGGGAAATATACGAGGAAATGCAGCCTATAGCGGAACTGCTGGACCAGGGGGAATCCGCGCAATCCTATACGGATTCTCTTGCCGCCGTGTTACCGGTTATCGAAGATCCGGACCAAACACCGTCAGCAAGGATGCTTGCGGAAATGCGACAGAACAAGCAATCCTTCTACCACTTTGCCATGGATATGTGCGAGCAACACAACCGGTATTTTCAGCAGGATAGAAACACCCCGGAGCGAGTCCGTTTTTTTGAAGGGGAGGCGGAAAAATCCCTGCAACGCCAGCAGGAAATCGAAGCCGCGGACGACATACCCTTCGATAAATATCTGAACCGGTATTTCTCGCAATCCTGATACCTTTTTCTAAGCCTGTTTGAAGTACTCAGTCAGTTTGGGTTCACTGCCGAAGATTGCCGGCTGGCCGCCGGTATGGATAAACAACAATCGCGCGGCACCCGTGTGCGCAACCTGTCGCGCCCGATGTATAAAACCCGCCATGGATTTAGCGGTATAGGTGGGATCGACGAACAACCCTTCCAGTTGCGCCGCGAGCTCGATCGCTTCCAGTGCCGGGGCATTGATCCTTCCGTAACCGGGAGGCAGAAAATCATCAATCAAATTAATATCGGCGTCGGTGACCGGGGAATCGATGTCGAGCAGTCTGGAAATTTCCACGCAACGATTACGGATTCGTTCACGCTGGACTACCGCTTCACGGCGTACGCAAATTCCGGTTACCGTGGCGCTGCCACCCAACGCTTTCAGTCCAAATAACAACCCCGCATGGGTATGACCGCTGCCCGAGGCAACAATGATTTCATCTATATCCAGGTCGGCAACCTCGATCTGACCCAGGATTTCCTTCGCCGCCAGGACGTAGCCCAGCGCACCCAGGGGCGCATGCCCGGGCGCCAGGGGGATGATGTAGGGCCGCTGGCCCTGTTTCTCCAGTTCACTCGCGATTTCCCTAATGCGCTGATCCGCACCGGACTCGTCGTCACCTTTATCGTAGTAGTGCAAACGCGCCCCGAGCATCCTGCAGAGCAGGACATTACCCGAATTTCGGTAAACCTCATCCACACCCCCCACACGATCTTCCAGCTGGATGTGGCAAGCCAGGCCCAGCTTGCATGCCGCGGCAGCCGCCAGTCTCACGAAGTTGGATTGCACCGCACCCGTTATTAGCACCGTATCGGCACCTTGTGACACCGCCTCCCCCAGATAAAACTCCAGCTGACGCGCCTTGTTACCCCCGAACGCCAGCCCCGTGCAATCATCGCGCTTGACATACAACTGAATATCGCCGAAATGGGCCGACATGTTGGTCATTGCTTCAAGGGGTGTAGGCTTGTGCGCAAGGTCCACCCGCGGCAGGCTCATGAGCCTGCCCAGTTTATTTAACATTTAGGGCACCTCGAAAACTGAAGATTTTCGTGCGAGAGCAAGGAAGCACCGCGCGCAGAACCGCAGTGTATATAACATACATGAGGATTCGAGCACGGGGCTGACGCGGCTATCGTGCGAAAAGACCAATTTTCGTGGTGCCCTTTATTCATTTCCGGGCCGGTAATCCTTGAGCAAGTAACATATTTGCATATGAGTCAACAGCAGAATCAGAAGTGTTTATTAATCAAATCCGCGAACAGAATCAGGGAGGTGCCAACGAGCACCAGCGTAATTATCCGTTTGAACATATCCTCGTCGATGCGGGTTTCCAGCAACTTTCCACTGAACACTCCGAGAACGGTTGCCGGCAACAATTGCAGCGACCAACTCAGGCCATCGTAACTTAATCCTGGCGTGAAAGCCTGAAAAATCAGGGCGGCGGTATAAGACGGGACGAACAGCATGAGAATAGTAGCGCGCACCACGGCCTTGGGGAAAGCCCTGGTGATCATCCAGGCAGCGGGAACCGGGCCCGGCATGCCCAGACTGGAACTCATGGCACCGGAGACGGTACCAATTCCCAGGGCGGTGCCGCGGTGAAAGCCCTGACCGGACCGGCCGGTCTGACGTTCGAACACACCTGCTGTAGTCAGCGCCATGAAGGCAACAGATATGCCGGCAAGCAGTTTTAATGTGCTTATATCAACACGTATGAACACCAATATGCCTAACGGGATGCCGGCGCATGTGCCATAAACAAGCAGTTTTAAAACAGACCGGTCTATGTATCGAAATACGGAAGGGGCAAGCAGCAGAGCGATGACCAGGCTTTGAGTAATCGACACCTGGATCGCCGATGCATCGTTCAATACAAAGAGCAGAATGGGC
>CAXMTM010000182.1:0-2797 GCA_964196385.1 Arenicellales bacterium | reverse complement strand
ATATTGAAGCCGTGGGCGAAGAGCAACGCCGCGCCCTGTTTCATGTTGGGCTCGATCTGGTCCTTGTACAAGTTCGCCTGCAACTCGTCCGGCACCAGCATCATGACAACGTCCGCGCCATTGACCGCATCGGCCACAGTGGCCACTTCGAGCCCGGCCTTTCGCGCCTTCTGTACGGATTCAGACCCCTCTCTGAGGCCGACCACAATGTCCACCCCGCTGTCTTTAAGATTGTTGGCGTGGGCGTGACCCTGTGATCCGTAACCGATAATCGCAACCCGTTTGGCGCGGATGATCGACGAATCAGCGTCTTGATCGTAATAAACTTTCATGGATTTAACCTCTTGGAAAATTCGTAGCTCCGGGCCGACATGCGCCAGGAGTCTGTTGGATTTAGGTGTTCGTAGCGAGCATTGTGGGAAATCGAGATCAGTTTTTCGGTAATTTGAGGAGAATAGTTTATCTATTTAACGAAAATTAGCAGGAAAATGAGCCGATTTCCCATAAGCACAGTAGAATCATCCTAAGTCCGACAAACTCCCAAGCATGTGATCCGGAATTATGTGAAACATTCTATTATACGATGAGTGCGCGTTCGCCACGCGCGATGCCGGTTACCCCGGAGCGGACGATCTCTATAATTTCGGTCAGGTCCAATGCCTTGACAAACGCGTCCAGCTTTTCCACCGTCCCGGTCAGTTCCAGGGTATAGGTGGAGTCGGTAACATCGATGATACGCCCCCTGAAAATGTCCACCAGGCGTTTTATTTCCTCGCGGGCCTCGCCGGTGGCCTTGACCTTGGCCAGCATCAGCTCCCGCTCGATGTGTGCGCCTTCAGTGAGCTCCTGCAGTTTTACCACGTCCACCAGCTTGTTCAACTGCTTTACGATCTGTTCGATGATCTCGTCGGAACCGGCGGTTACGATGGTTATACGGGACAGGGTCCTGTCCTCGGTGGGGGCCACCGTCAACGATTCGATATTGTAGCCCCGTGCTGAAAAAAGCCCCGACACCCGCGACAGTGCGCCGGCTTCATTTTCGAGCAGAATGGAAAGAATATGCCTCATGATTACGCCAGCTCTCGTTCTTGTATAGGCTCTCCGGCCCCGGGATTCAAATGCATTTCGTGGTGTCCCTTGCCCGCTGCAATCATCGGATAAACATTCTCGGTCTGGTCGGTTATAAAATCCATGAAAACGAGCTTGTCTTTCATGGCAAATGCTTCTTTCAGGGCAACTTCCACATCCCCCGGCTTTTCGATCAGCATCCCTCTGTGCCCGAAGGCTTCCGCCAGCGCCACAAAATCGGGCAGCGCGTCCATGTAGGAGTGCGAATACCTTCTGTCATAGAAGAATTCCTGCCACTGCCGCACCATGCCCATGTATCTGTTGTTCAGGTTGATAATCTTGATGGGCAGGTCATACTGCTTGCAGGTGGAAAGTTCCTGAATGCACATGATGATGCTGGCCTCGCCGGTGATGCAGCACACCAGATCGTCGGGATGGGCCAACTGCACGCCCATGGCCGCGGGCAGCCCAAAACCCATGGTGCCCAACCCGCCGGAATTGATCCAGCGACGGGTCTTGCTGAACCCGTAAAACTGGGCCGCAAACATCTGATGCTGCCCGACATCGGAGGTCACGAAAGCGTCTCCGCCAGTAACCTCGTGCAGCTTTTGGACCACATACTGGGGCTTGATGAGATCGCTGCTTTGATCATAGGCGAGACTGTCTCTGCCCCGCCATTTGCCAATCTGGTCCCACCAGGGTTTGGTTTGCGCCTGATTGGTGTTGTGACCCCGGGACTTGAGTTCCTTATTGAAATCTTCCAGTATCAACCTGGCGTCGCCGACGATGGGAATTTCCACCTTGACGTTCTTGCCGATAGACGCCGGATCGACATCGACATGCACAATCCTCGCGTACGGCGAAAACTTGTCGAGTTCCCCCGTGATGCGATCATCGAAACGGGCGCCCACCGCCAGCATGACGTCACAATCGTGCATCGCCATGTTGGCTTCATAGGTGCCGTGCATGCCCAGCATGCCGAGAAACATTGGGTCGTCATAAGGATATGCGCCCAACCCCATCAACGTATTGGTGCACGGATAACCGAGCAGCCGCACCAGCTCACGCAAAGCGTTTTCTCCGTTCGACAGCACCACGCCGCCCCCGGCATAGATGATCGGCCGCTGCGCGCCCAACAACAGGTCAACGGCTTTCCTGATTTGCTTGGGATGACCTCTGGATACCGGGGCATAGGAGCGCATGCTCACTGAACGCGGATAGAGGTATTCGGCTTTCTGCGCGGTGACATCCTTGGGTATGTCTACCAGCACCGGGCCCGGTCTGCCGCTGGTCGCCACGAAAAATGCTTTTTTTATGGTGAGGGCAAGATCGTTGACGTCCTTCACCAGATAATTATGCTTGACGCACGGACGGGTGATACCGACGGCATCCACTTCCTGGAACGCGTCGTTCCCGATGAGGTGGGTAGCCACCTGTGCCGAAATGATCACCAGGGGGATGGAATCCATGTAGGCGGTAGCAATGCCGGTCACTGCATTGGTGATACCGGGCCCCGAAGTGACCAGCACCACGCCCGGCTTTCCCGTCGCCCGGGCATAACCGTCCGCGGCGTGACTTGCACCCTGTTCGTGGCGTACTAATATATGTTTAACTTCGTCTTGTCGATATAGAGCGTCATAGATGTGCAACGCCGCGCCGCCCGGGTAACCGAATATATACTCGATCCCCTCGTCCAGCAGACACTTGACGACGATATCCGCACCGGTAA
>CAXMTM010000181.1:0-9994 GCA_964196385.1 Arenicellales bacterium | reverse complement strand
TGAGTCTATGGCCAACGGCACATCCACGATGGACTGTACCAGTTTGATGCAGTCGGCAAGGATGGCCGCTTCATCCGCCATCGGGATTCCGGCGTTGACGTCCAGCATGTGAGCACCGGCGGCGACCTGGGCTAGGGCATCCTTCTCCACCCGGCTGTAGTCGCCGTTTTTCATTTCGGCGGCCAGGATTTTTCGGCCGGTGGGGTTGATGCGCTCCCCGATGATCACAAAAGGTTGATCAAAGCCGATAGCGACCTCCCGGCTGGCGGATGAGACAACGGTACGAGTCATAGCAGCTATACCCTCCGGGGCGCCTCGAAAAATGAGGATTTTCGTGCGAGAGCAAGGAAGCACCGCGCGCAGAACCGCAGTGTATATGACATACATGAGGATTCGAGCACGGGGCTGACACGGCTATCGTGCGAAAAGACCATTTTTCGAGGTGCCCTCAAGCCATCTGGCCCAGTTGTGATTCGACTAGCCGGTGAATGTTTTCAACAGCCATGGGCGCATTCTCCCCAAATCCGTCGGCCGCGATCACATCCGCGAACTCCTGTGTCACCGGCGCACCACCGACGATAACGGGGAATTCTGACCTGGCCTTTTTGAACAGTGCCACGGTCTTCTGCATGGAAGGCATCGACGTGGTGAGCAGCGCCGACAAGCCGACCACGTTGGGCTTGTATTCGTTTGCCCTGTCCAGGATTTCCTGCGGCGTTTTGTTGACGCCCAGGTCCACTACTTCATAACCGGCGCCTTCGAGCATCATGCCGACGAGGTTTTTACCGATGTCGTGAACGTCTCCCTGCACCGTGGCCAGCATGACCCTGCCCCTGGGGGGTACGCCGGTGGCGGTGAGGATGGGGCGCAGGATCTCCAGCCCGGCCTTCATGGCCCGGGCGGCCATCAACATCTCCGGCACAAACACTTTGCCCTCGGAAAATTCATCGCCGACTTCGTCCATGGCGGCAATCAACCCCTCGTTGAGAATTTCATGGATATCCATATTTTTTTGCAGCGCCTGTTCAACCAGTTGAGAGGTTTCCTGGTCCTGCTGATCAAGCACTGCGTCGAAAATCTGGTCGAGCAACTGATCCTCTTCGCTGGCCTCAGCCTGGGCGGCGGCCAACGCAGCGCCGGCGGCTACCATATCCACGCTGGCGGCGGTGTTGCCGGTTTCACCACGCGCTGCCGGCGTGCCGGCACGGCGCAACCCGGCGTGGGGTCGATCGCCGGCACGAAACCGCTTTGCCGCCTGTATCGCTATTTCGACATTTTCAGCCGGCGTGACCGCACTCAGGGAGCACAGGTACAGGGCACCCTTGCCAATTTCCTCAATGGCCTCCATGTATTCATGGATACGCATCCCAATTTCTTCTTTGGGGCCATTTTGGAAGACATTGTTATCAACGCCGAGCACCACGGGCAGATTGTTTGCCCGGGCGTAGTCGATCACGGGTTGTACGCCGATCTTGAACAGGTCCGGGTCCTGGACTTTCAGATACGGTGGCGTGGCGCGCAGCTTCTGCTGCCAGAATCGATGCAGGTCGTCCGTATGTGAATCACCCCACCAGTTATCGCAAATCGCCGGTCGAATAGTCTGCTGTTGCAGTCGCTCGATATAACCCAACGCAAATTCATCCAGCATGTCCTGGGTAATGAACGGTAATGAGGCCACGGCATCGGATCCATCGGCGACCGGGGCATCGGGAAACTCCTTCAGCAGGGCATTCATGTAGGGCGCCAACACCTCGTCTACCAGAAAGGTCATTACCTTGTGCACAAACCCGGGGTTCTGCTGTATCTGTACGATCAGGTTTTCAAAGGTCATGACATGGGAGGCCAGGGTGAACGGCCCGCAGTAACAGGGCATGGGTACCATTCCCGCCTGGGTTTTGATCTCATGCATGAGATCGAACACCATCGGCATGCGAGCGGAGGAATAGGGATCCGGCGCCTTCAACCTGGCCAGATCCTTCTCTGTTTTTATCAGCGGAGTAACATTGTCGATGGCTGGCGCCATGTCCTTGAATTTGACCAGATTGCAGCCCAGGGCTTCCGCTTCAATGTTGTATACGTCCCAGATAAATGAGGGCGTATCAAAGCCAAATCTTTGCGCGGTCTCACAGACGCCGCCCACGAATTTCTTTGCATCGGTATAAAACTCGTCACCGGGGATACCGCTTTCCCGCATGGAGAACTCGTGCATCTGGGCGATGAAAGGCACACCGTCCGAACCCGTAGTCATCGCCCGGGACAGGCGGTTTACACCCTCCGAAAAATCAAATTGAGCCATATGCCGCCTCCTCCGTCGCATTAGATTGCGATGGAATATCTGTTGACCGAAAATGAGACGAAATTAGAACCCCTGTTGGATATATATTATATACCCAAATTCCATTGAATCTTATATCCAATATATTTCATATGTCCAAGAAAAGTGGCGGCGCGCTGCTGTCGATGTTGCAACTGCACCGCGATCAACCGGCCCCTCTTTATCGCCAGCTCGAGACTGAACTCCGGCGCCTGATCCTGGCCGGCGATCTGGGCGCCGGCTTACGCCTGCCCTCTTCCCGCCAACTCGCACTGGACCTGGGGATCTCGCGTTTGACGGTCAAAAATGTTTTTGAACAATTAACCTCGGAAGGATTCCTGAAAGCGGCGCGTGGCGCCGGCACCTATGTCGCCCGCATTTCCGCCAGCGAGTTGCGGCCGCGAAACCCCGTGGTCCGGGCCGATTCATCGTTTCAACGGCAGCAGTTGTCAGAACGTGCGGCGGCAGTGGCGGGCACCGCCGCAATAACCCGCCTGGAAGGCTTCAGGGCATTCCGCCCCGGGGTGCCCGCCCTGGACCTGTTCCCGCGCAAGATCTGGGCCGCAACCTATTCCCGTGTATTGCGCCAGGGCGGAGGGGATATTTTCAGCTACGGGCCGGTGGGCGGACTGCCGGGTTTGCGGCGATCGATCGCCGAACATATCCGCGACTTGCGCGGTGTATGCTGTGAACCGGAGCAGATAATTGTCACCGCCGGTGCCCAGCAGGCCTTCGCGCTGGCGGCATTCACGCTGCTCAATCCGCATGATGTGGCATGGTGTGAAGATCCCGGTCATATAGCCGGTCGCGACGCCCTGACTCTGTTCGGTGTGCGTGCCCTTTCGGTGCCCCTGGACTCTGCAGGATTCAAGTTGCACCACGCCCTGAACTATCTCCCGCGGGCACGGCTGATATTCGTCACCCCGTCACACCAGCACCCCCTTGGCATGACCCTGAGTCTGGAGCGGCGCATGCAGATGATCGAATATGCGCGGCGCAATGAAGCCTGGATTGTGGAGGATGATTACGATAGCGAATATCGCTATGTTGGACGGGCGATTCCCGCACTGCAAAGCCTGGATCGATATGGCCGTGTAATTTATATCGGCAGTTTTTCCAAATCCCTGTTTCCGGGTTTGCGCATCGGTTATCTTGTGGCCCCGCCGGGTCTGGTGGATACATTTGCCGCCGGCCAGAGCCTTTTATCGCAAAACGTGTCGCCCGTGTCCCAGGAGGTATTGCGCCGCTTTATTGACGACGGCGCTTACCACTCCCATATCAGAAGAATGAAACTGGTGTATCAGGAGCGTCAGGATCGATTGCTGAATGCTCTTGAAGAGCTTGCATCCGATCTGTTCGAGGCCTCGTTTACCGATGCCGGCATGCATACCGTTGCCTGGTTAAGAGATGGCCGTGTATCGGACCAGTCTATCGCACGCAAAGCGTGGGCGGCAGGTGTCGATTGCCTGCCCGTTTCAATTTATTGTGACCAGGAAAAAATCGCGCCTGCGCTAATGCTAGGTTTTGCCTGTGCCGGCGAAGAAGAAATACGCGGCCGGGTCGAACAACTGGCGATGGCCGTGAGAAAAAGAACGTAATCATCAACCGGGCCTTATGCCCGTAACACCGATATACCGTAAAAAAGGAAAGCACATGAAAACTATCGAAATGGAGCAGGGGGATTTTAATAATACCCGGGAGCGCCTGAATTATTACAACAGTGCCCTGGATGAAGAAACACAATACTGGATCGAACAAGACTCAAAGTATTTTCTACACCAAAGCCTGTCCACCCCGGTAATGAACATCCTGACCCGAACGGAGGGCCCCTACATCTATGATTTGCAAGGACGGCGTTATCTGGACATGCACGGCAATGGGGTACACAACGCCGGCTTCAGCAACCCTGAAATAATTGCGGTTGTGAAGAAACAACTGGATGATCAATTGGTCTTTACTCCTCGCCGGTATTCCAGCATACCTGCCATCAAACTTGCTGAAAAACTGGCGGAAATTGCTCCGGATGATCTCAATCGTTCCTTGTTTTGTCCAGGAGGTTCCCAGGCAATCGAAATGGCGATCATGCTTGCCAAGCAGGTCACCGGGAGCTGGAAGACCATCTCCTACTGGGATTCTTATCATGGCACCGGATTTCAGGCTGCAAGTGTAAGCGGGGAAGAACACTTCACCGGCGGTAATGGCCCGATGGTTCCCGGAGCATTTCATGTGGAGTTCCCGAACTACTATCGCAATCCCTGGGGTTTTACTACCCGCCAGGAAGTCGATGAAGAATGCCTGCGGCAGATCAGGCTGATCCTTAAGCGCAATCCGGATATTGCGGCCATTATCGCTGAACCGATTTCGGCGACCCCGGTAATTCCCAGCCTGAACTATTGGCAACAAATCCGTCAGCTTTGTGATGAGTACGGGATTTTTTTGATATTTGACGAGATCATCGAAGGCTTTGGGCGCACAGGAAAAATGTTTGCCAGTGAACACTTTGTCACGCCCGATGTGATGGTGCTGGGAAAATCACTGGGTGGGGCGATTCTCCCTTTTGCCGGAATAGTCACCAAAGAGAAATACAATGTCCTGCCAAACCGTTCCATAGGGCACTACACCCATGAGAAAAATCCACTATGCGCCGCGGCGGCACTGGCAGAAATCGAATATCTTGATAAGCACGAACTGGTACAGAATTCCGCAACACTTGGCGATTACCTGTTGCAGCACCTTTTAAATATGAAAGAAAAATACGGGATCATTGGCAATGTCGATGGCCTGGGAATGCACCTCGGAATTGATCTTGTGAATGACAGAGCAAGCAAAACGAGGGCAACTGAAGCTGCGGAAAAAATCATGTATTTTTGTATGCAGCGAGGGCTCGCCTTCAAAATCATAGAGTCCAATGTCATTACCTTGCGCCCGTCACTGGTTATCAACAAAGAGCAGGCGGATTTCATACTGAACACCCTGGAAGAAGCTTTTAATCAACAATGAATTGTTCGGTGCGGGGCGTGACACCCATGGTCATGGCAATTTTTCTGCACATCGTAGTATATTCACCCCGTTCACTTTCCCGTTTCCTGATATTTCCGGAGTATTCGATTTGAACACTACCTCGCACCAGGGTGGTTGCCAGTGCGGCGCCGTTCGTTTCCGGACCGGCGACCAGCCGGTACGCGTCATCGCGTGTCACTGCACCACGTGCAAGCAGCGTACCGGCAGTCCCTACGGTATAGGTGTTTATTTAAAAGAAGAGGACGTGGAGTTCACCCAGGGGACTCTGCGCACGTTCGTGTTCAACTCCGACGAGAGCGGGCGCTGGATTCGTAACGAGTTCTGCGACAACTGCGGCGCAACAGTGAGCTGGACGCTGGAGATGCGGCCCGGGTTGAGAGCTATCGCCGGCGGCAGCTATGACGATCCGGACTGGTTCGATATTCAGGCCCACATCTGGACCCACTCGGCACGCAGTGACATGCGTTACCCGGATGATGTCAAAGTGTTCGCAGAGGCATTGCCGCCGGCGTAGTGCAAAAAGGTTCCTGACACCTTAATTGCTTTCCACCTTAATTGCTTTCGGTTTCCAGTTACGTCGCGTTTGCGCGAAAACACGCCCGATTTCTGGGCTTTGGATGCTTGCTGGCGTTTACGTCGAGCGCTGGGCAAACCTATTTTATCGGCATATTTGGGCCCGAAATACGGCAAACCTTCAGTTTGAGCCACACACAGTGGGGCGGGCTCTACCTGGTCGGTACGCTGTCCAGCGCACTCGTTCTGCCGTGGAGCGGACAACTCCTCGACCGTGTCGATCTCCGCCGGTATGTTGCCGTCGTGATTACCGGTCTTGCCCTCGCCTGTGCGACCATCAGCCTCGCGCCGACGGTATTGGTACTCACCATAGCCATCTTTTTGCTGCGCCAGTTCGGCCAGGGATTGACCAGCCACGCCGCGATCACATCGATGGCGCGTTACATGGCTTACGATCGTGGCAAGGCGATTGCGATTGCCTCCATGGGCTTTTCCATAGGCGAGGCCGTGCTGCCCTTTCTCGCGGTTATGGCTATAGCGGCGATAGGTTGGCGTCCGGCGTATATGCTCGCAGCACTTTGCGTTGTCGCGCTGTGGGCGATTATCTCGTGGTTGCTGCGGGGACAGAACGCGCGTCACCAGGCCCATATCGATGCCCTGCAAAGTGCCGAAAACGACAGCCGGTCCGTGGTACCGAGCAAAACACGTCGCCAGATGGTCAGCGAGGGACGGTTCTATTTGTTGCTGCCCGCCGTGGTGGCGCCCTCGTACATCTTGACTGCACTTTTCTTTCACCATCTCACCCTCGCCGAAAGCAAAGGTTGGTCCGGGCTCTGGGTGACCGGAAATTATTGGGTATACGCACTGTGCAGCGTGATAACTTCTCTCATAGCCGGCCCGCTGATCGACAGGTTCTCCGCCGCCCGCGTGATTCCGTTTTATCTGGTTCCTACCATCGCCGGGCTTTTACTGCTCGTACCCGCGCACAATTCGCTTTGGGTGATTCCCTACATGATGCTGATTGGCGTCAACACCGGCATTTATTTCACCGCGATCAGCGCGCTATGGGCCGAACTGTACGGCGCCAGACACCTCGGTGCGATCAAATCTCTGGCAGGCTCTTTTAGCGTCTTTGCCAGTGCACTCGGCCCGGTCACCATCGGCGTGCTGCTCGACTACGGCCTCAGTTTCGAACAGATATGCATGGTGTTCGCTCTGTTTTGTGCAATAGCAACGGTGATGCTGATTGTCGGTCTCAGGCGATTCAGACATCACTGATTCAGCCCCCGCCCGCACAAGGAGTGCTCACATATAGTTCACGACACATCAAACCTTCATTTATGGCCGTGACCTTCTCCCGCATACGAGTGTGCTGCGCCCCGAAGTCTTCTTTTCCCTGAAGGTCTTCCAGTTCTTTCCGGTGGGCCTCTTGTTGACGCAGATATTGTTGCGTGGTTTGCGCCCATTCACCGGTGATATTCGTGCGATCACGAATATGCCAACCGCAGCGATCGAGCATCGTCGTATAGTCGCACACCGAATCAACGAATGGCGGCCCGAGCTCCAGCGCGCGGGCGCGACCCCCGGATGACAGGCCGGGGGTGATCGATATGACGGTAAACACCATGACACCACCGGGGCGAATTACTCTCCGGCAATGGTCCAGCACCTCTGCCTTCGCGTCGAGACAGCACAACACATCGGAGTGGCTGATGGCGTCGAAAATCCTGTCGCCGAACGGTAGCGCAGCACCGTCCGCGACTACAAACCGGCAACGCTCGGCGAACCCATCGTCGACGGCGCGTTGAGCGGCGATCTTAAGCCCCTCGAAGGGCAGGTCCACAAAAGCCACTTCGCAATCTATCTGACCAGCCAGGTACAACCCCGGCCATCCGGAACCGGCCCCGACTTCCAACAGTCTTTGACCGGGCCTCAAATCCAGCAGGTTACAGATCCGATCCGCTTCATCCCGGGTTGTCCAGCTCGTTCCGCCATAGTCGCAGCCACAGGCCTTGCGCTCTATAGTCCGCAGTACAGGACTCTGATGGCGCTGGTATTGCGCCCTGAAATCCTCTGTCAGCGTCCGTTCTTCGGTTGTTCTCACGGTAGGGATCAGTAATACTTGATGGAGTGCCTCGGGCGCTGTTCACACCAGGACGCCTGTGCCTCCGGGTTCAGATAAAACACCACGGCAAACTATTATATTGCATAGGACGTTATAGAACATGAAACGAATCAAACAGATGAAATCGAGTCTCCTGATGTTTCTGAGCGCAACGGTGATTGCTGTCTCGGGCTGCAACGGTGGTGGTGTGTCGGTAAATTACGCACCCGTATCGACTTGTAACTCTATCGACTTTTCAGTGCAGTGCAACCGCTGACGGGATGGCGGGCATCAGCGTGATCGAATGACCCTTTCAAAGGATGCAGAAAGACTCGGTGCAGTCGAACTGCTACCTGTTCAGCAGGCCTCATGGGAGCATCAACGCCAGTATGTCGTGAACCATTCGGAATTCTACGCGGAACTGTGGCACAGCCTGACCCCGCCTGCAGATCTGCGTGATCTGCCCGCACTACCCTTGTCGTCGAAATCACAGTTACGACAATCCCAATCGATTCACCCACCATTTGGAACCTATCTGGCCTCCAGCGCCGCAACGGTAATGCGTCTTCATCGCACATCCGGAACAACGGGTCAGGCCATGAATCTCGCGCTGTCCGCGCGAGATTGCGACATGATGGAGACTGTTGGTGGACGCAGCCATCGCGCCGCGGGATTAACTCCGGAGCACATTGTCGTCCACTGCCTCAATTATCAGATGTGGATGGGCGGTGTAACCGACCACCTGACCCTGGAACGCACCGGTGCGACAGTGGTTCCATTCGGCACCGGGTCTACGGAACTTCTGATCCACACCATCCTTGAAATTGGAATCGATGCCATATCCTGCACACCTTCTTACCCGGCGGTCTTGGAACGAGTCCTGGCCGACCGTTTTCCACAGCTTCACCCCCGTGACCTGGGACTGAAGCTGGGCCTGTTCGGCGGGGAACCCGGGCTCGATGACTCGTCTATGCGTGAACGAATCCGTGAAAACTGGGGTATGGAGCCACGCAATGCCAATTACGGCGTGTCGGATGTCTTCTCAAATTTTGCCGCACAATGCGAACACGACACGCGGCTGCATTTTCTAGCCGGTGATGTGCTCTACCCGGAGCTGGTCGACGCTGAGACTGAAACGCCGCTGCCCATTGAAGATGGACAACAAGGCGAACTGGTCCTCACCCACCTGCAACGTGAGTGTCAGCCGCTGGTTCGGTTTCGCACCGGGGACATCATTGCCGTAGATGCGACGGAACCCTGCCCATGCGGCCGCACGGGCATGCGCTTCCGGGTCATCGGGCGCAACGACGACATGGTCGTCGTGCGCGGCCTGAACGTCTTCCCGACCATGGTTGCGGCAGTGATCAATGAATTCGCCGAATTATCCGGAGACTACCGGATTATCCTGGAGCAGAAGCCACCTCACGACTTCCTGCCGGTGCAGGTGGAGCTGGCAAAGGGGCAAAACACATCGGCAGAGCTTGCCGAAAGCATCGAGCAAGCGATCAAATCGAAGCTTGGCACGACAGCAAGGGTAACGATCCTACCGGCAGGCTCACTACCGGTAACCGAGGGCAAGACCAGGCGGGTTATAAGGAATTACACATGAGGTGCCCATGAGCAATTTCGAGTATGAAACCGTACTCAGTGTGATCGATGACAACGGGGTTCGCACGATTTCTCTGAACCGTCCGGATTCTCTCAACGCGATGAACCGGCAATTGATCGATGATGTGGCACACGCTTTTGACGACGCGAATGCGGATGACGCCACCCGGGCGATCATCTTTACCGGAGAGGGCCGGGCATTTTGTGCAGGCGATGATCGTCGGCAACACGTCCACCCCGAAAGCGAGGCCGAAGCACGGGACCTGGTCAATGCGATTCAGCGGGCAACCCGCGCTATAGTATTTGGGGCAAAACCGGTTGTCGGCGCTATAAACGGTTGGGCGGTGGGTGGAGGATTCGAATGGGCCATCAATTGCGACTTCCCCATCTGGGCTCAAAGCGCAAAAGGTTTTTTTCCGGAAGTTTCACTCAAT
>CAXMTM010000180.1:0-8370 GCA_964196385.1 Arenicellales bacterium | reverse complement strand
GATGGTACTCACATTCCCGCTGCCATCGTGGGTGTAGGTTATTACCCCACGATCTGGACTGGTTTCCTTTAACAAATTGCCAAGATCGTCGTAGTCATAGGTGGTAACAGTCCCGTTGGGCGCGGTCACCTTGTTGACATTATCCCGTTCGTCATATTGATATGCGGTGGGGTTGGCCAGGGCATCCATGGTCTGGGTCAAACGATTCAGTGCGTCATAACTGTGGGTGGTGTCAGGGTTAAAATTGGGGTCGGTTTCGACCAGCAGATTCCCCACCGCATCCCGCAGGGTCTGTGTTATGGATCCCGCAGCATTGATAGACCTGACCCTGTCGCGCAGGTCGTACGTTGTCTGTATCGTGCGCACCAGCGCACCATCCGGATCCCTGCTGTCTTCCCGGATTCTATTGCCTTTGAGATCGTACGTATACTCGATCTTGTTGCCCAGATTGTCGGTGATACCGCGCAAATCATGGGCCGCGTCGTAACTGTAGGTCAGTATTACCCCGTCGGGGGTGATCACCGACGTGACCTGGCCTGCGTCGTCGTAGCCGAAGGTAGTGATGTGCGCTGTACCCACCGGCGGTGTCTGCGTAATGGACGTCACCCGGCCACGAAGATCGTAACTCCTTGTGGTAGCCACACCGTTGGGATCCGTACTTCCAGTGAGCCGCCCATGGGCATCATAGGCGTCAAAAGTCGTTGTCTGGCCCAGCGCATTGACAATATGGGCCAACTGACCGCATTCGGCGCCTGTATCGCATTCGTTGTAGCTCATCACCGTGATGTCATCAACATCAGTACGGGGTCCATCGATTTGGGTAATTCGCCCCCTGCCGTCGTATTCAAATTTCGTCGCCCTGGACAACACATTGCCCGTCGGGTCGAATCCCTGAATCATGACGCTGGTAATATTGAATTTATCATCGTAGGTCGTCAACACTTCCCTGGCCGAGTCAGTCAAAACACTCGGTGACAAAACCCGGGTAAGCAGATCGATATCCGGTGTCATGTATTCGTAGAAGGTCGTTCTTTCCTGTGCTGATGCCGCCGCTACAGTAGTCGACGTCTTCTGGTTTGTTGCATTGTAGGTATGAGTCGTGGTTCTCCCCTCCTCATCTGTCCTGGCGACGAGGTTGTTGTTGGCATCGAAATGTTGGGCCACGCCCCTGGCATCGCTGCGGCTGGTTCTGGAGATGAGCTGAAACAGTCCCAGACTCTGCCGGTAACTGTAGTCCCACAGTTCTCCGATCGGATCGGTGACCACAGTACCGGATGATCCGGTGTATTCCAGAAGGTAGCGCTCCCGGGGCGAAGCGCCATCGGTCCGGGCGTGCTCGGTCGATATTGCCCGGCCATCGTCGTCGTAGGCGTAGATCGAAAAGCGCTCGCTGTTGCCGTCAGTGATCCCGGTCAGGTGGCTGGGGAAGTCTGCGTCTTCGTAGTGATATCTCCGTGTCGACCCATCCGGGTATTGAACCTCGACAAGGTTGTTATTGCTATCGTAGGTGTAACTGTAGACCTGGTTGGCCGGGTCCGTAACGGCGATGATGTTGCCCACCCCATCATAGGCCAATGACATTGTATGGCCATATGGGCCCGTGACGTCGGACAAACGATCGTCCGCACCATATCCGTATGTGGTCGACAGGCCGGAGGTGCTGGTTTCGGACAGAAGCCGGCCGCTGGCATCGTATCGCTCCGCATCGCCTGCGGGCAGCAACACGTTAAAGCCACCGGCATCTTCGACGACGATAAAATCGGTGTCGACGTCACCCTGCCACACACCCTCCTGCCTGGAGAAAGGATCTTGCCATCCGTTGCCGCGCTGAACCACCAATTCATCGCCGTTGATGATCAACTGCCTGGCAAGTGAAGACGTCCAGCCCACCCCAAATCCAAGGTTACGGGACTGAGCGCTATTGTATGCCCGAGTCAAGCCAATACCCGCACCGACCGATGCATAGTCTGTTTCAGTCTGTGATTTGTTCCCGGTCGCTGCATCGCAGGGATTACCTACACCGGAGCACATCGGCGGAACGATACACTGACCACGCTTGCGAACCTGTCCGGCGGGGCAGACCGATGGCGCCTCACAAGTCCCGGTAAACGGATCAATTTCATCACCGTCGGGGCATATACCTGTTAATCGGTATTCATAACGATAATCCTGACCGCGCCGAATCGATCCATCGTTACAGTCAACATACCGCATTGGGCATTTGTATGCTCCGGAATTGGATGTTTCGTGTACATAATCCAGGTAACATTCTCCGTTACGTACCCGTCTCAGTAGCCTCGTGATGGTATTGAACACGGGAACCAGTTTGCATTCTCCCGGTATGTGCGATTCTGCGCTGGCTTCGCATGCAGGTTTCGGATCACCCGAAGAAAATCGATCATAGGGAAGTCCCAACGCACCGAATACGCCACAAATGAAAACATTCTGATCGCCATGGGCGGCGCTGATTACCCATTTCATCGACACCATAAGGATGCACGCGGAAATCAACAGGACAATCATTGTTGCCGGTCGGGGCGGGTTCGCCTTGCATTTCGTTCCTCTGCATCCCGAAGCTTCCGGGAAAATAAGGTTGCTCATGATCGATACCTCCTTGTATCAATTTCCTTTTATTCGGGGTCCCTGCAAATTCCGCTAAGCCAGTACTCCTAAACCACATCCTGGCGTATGAATGAGCGTAACACCCGCTCCTGCAATTTTCTTCACCCAAATGGGTGATATTTCCCCTTAGGGCGCGGGCCCTTACAGCGTCAATGCGTAATGGAAGAACTCGGTGCTACCACGGTTACATCGTCGGCAATTGCGCGCTGAATTTTGGAATTTATTACATTCATACCGACTTGTCGCTCCTTTCCGGTAGAGTGTATACGGATACCGGGGCCCCCACCCCGCGAAGCTCGAATTGTCCTGCTGGAATCCAGTCCATGCTCAAATTGTTTGCAAAAGTCTCGCTCACCAGAACCCTGCTTTTCAAAGTCTTGGTCAAAGACTCCAGTCTTGCAACTTCGTTTGCCGCGGGCCCTATCACGGAAAACTCGACCCTTTCCGGGACTCCGATATTGCCGAATAATACTTCCCCGACATGCAGCCCCAGCCCGAAATCGAGCGTTTCTTCACCACGGGATGCCCGCTCCGAGTTGGCGATGGACAGATTTTCCTCGGCGTCCGACGCGGCCTGTAACGCAAGCCGGCACGGTGCCGCGGCTTCCTGCTCACTGCCGATGGGAAATATCGCCAGTACAGCGTCACCGATAAAGCGCAATACGTCTCCGCCGTGCATCAGTACCGCGCCCGCGGTAGCCTCAAAATACTGATTCAGGGCCTGCAGGAACGCGGGGCCCGACATCGAATCAGCAAGCCGGGTAGAGTCGCGCATGTCGCTGTACCAGATTACCGCGCGTATTGTTTCACCGTCGCCTCGCTTGATCTGGCCGCTCAACACCTGTTTACCGGCGCCGGGGCCGAGGTAGGCGGAGAGGATGTTTGCGGTAAGTTGTGACTGAATATTGATCTTGAACGCCACCGCCAGTCTTTGCTCTACTCGTTGCAGGGATCGAATATCAGCATTGGTAAAACCATTATTTCGATCCGTACACCACGAACCCACAATTCCATTGGAGAGTTCAACGTCGAAGTTGCCATCGAACACCACCAGAAAAGCAAAATAGTCCGTAAAGCCCTGTTCTTTCAGCTCCTCGAGGAGTTCGAAGTCGAGTATGGCTGAGTCTCCGGTCAGACGCCGGCGCAAGTATGGCACGCTGTGCGCCAGCATGTGGTGCAGCGGGCTCTTTCGCCAGTCATCCAGGTCTTCACCGTGCACGTATCTATGCAGTTCCGCGCCCCGGTCTCTTTGCCAGTGAAGTGCTTGTGCCTGATACAAAGGGTGCAGCACCCTGAACGTAATATGTGAACGCGCCACCGGGATACCGGCTGCATACAGCCGTTTGCACGTGCCTTCGAAAATTTCCACCAACGGAGAATCCTGCAGAGCCTGACTGACCAGCCAGTCAGCCAGCGCATCGATCAAGGGATTGCCACGATCGGTTTCCTGATGTGAGATGCTCTCCACGGGATCCAGTTTCGGATTAATGCCGTTGATGACTGGCACCCGTGACGGGAACCAACAGCGCGTTGCGCGCCCGCCACTGTTCACCACTGTCCAGCTCCTGTATGAAACGGATCTCCCGCCCGCTTTGGGTCGCGATGGGAATGCCGTCCCTCAACAGAATAAGCTCACGGGCGCTGAGCGGAATTCGTTCACCGGGAACAATGACCCCTACCAGGTTTAATGGATCAGCAGCATTTATCGTCACCATTTCATCGGTGCCACCCAACCGACGCGCGTTGCGCAGCAACCCGACCGCTTCAGGCAGAGCGAACTGTTCTCCGGAAAAACCCGCCACAAACCGTCCACCCCGGATCTCTCCGCGGGCTTCCAGGCGCCTGTAGGTGATCAGCAACTCTCTCCAGCCGGGAATACTGGCCGACTCGCGCTCCAGCACCTTGCGAAACACGACGCCGTAGCGCCGCAACAAAGCGCGCGCCACGGCTTCAACAGCCTCGGTTTTTCCGGGCTCGGATTTTTTGGATACAAGGCGACGGTTCAGACTCCAGCGGCCGGACTCGGACAGTGCCCCGGCATCCCCCGCGATAAGGGCGTAGAGGCTTTGGAACCCGTCACAGCCGGCAACTCCACTTCCAGCGAGCTCTCTCAGTCCACCAACAACATCGTCGTCGTCCATGTCGCCCAGAGTTGCAAACTCATCAAAATACAGGGCACCGTTCTGTTGCAGGGTCTGATGTACGTTACGGGCGCTAGCCGACAATTTTTCGTTATTCTCTTCGATATTCGATCTGTAACGTTGCCACATTGCGGCGCTGCTGCGCGGTGTAAACGCGATTGGCGTAGAGTTGCGTATCGCCTGACTGGCCGTTCTTTCACCGGCCCGGAACCACCGCAAGCGGCCGGATAAGCAGGCACGATCCAGCATCCCCGTCTCAAACCCGGACAGACGCGCCGGCAGAATGGAACCAACCCACGCTCTGATCGGTGCCACATAACCTTCCAGTTGCTGCAAGATTTCGGCCAGCGCCGGTTCCCCATGGCGGCGCTCCTGTGCACAGAGGCCTTGCCAGGTGATCAGAAAACGCATGTAGTCGGCGGCGGATACCGGCTCAATTTCCTTTCGCAAACGCTTTACGGTGTATCGATTTATTCTGGCCAGAAGTCGACGCTCGCACCACTCCTGCCCGCCACCGGTAAAATTACCGCGCATCACGAATCCTTCCGTCTCGAGGGCGAGCAGGGCCTGGTCGACGTCATTCCTGCCACATCCCAGATCGTTGCACAACGTGTCAACATTAGTCGGACCCACCCCCTCCATTCGGTTGCGCACCAGTTCCCGGACAACCTGGTCCCGGTCCGCACATTCGAAACCGCGTACATTGACGGCGGCAATAACAGGTGAGGCCACGGCAGTCCCATGCAGTATCTGCCATTGCTGTAATCGCTCCGCCGCGACCCACACCCGAAAAGAGCCGTCAACATCCAGAACCGTGGCTCTGTTCTCCATGATAAGACGCTGGAGCATGTCGCCCCACCGGTTCTCCACACCTTCGGATTCCTTGACCCCACCCAGGGTCAGCAAAGCATCGTGGAGTTCATCCGCATCTCTGGGCTGAGGCCAGGCTTCGTCCCGTACCAGCGAGATGGCCTCAGCATCGAGTTTGCCGAGTTGCGCCGCCGTTTCCATGTCCAGAAACCCGCGGGCCTGCACCGCACTGGTCCGGCGCTCCTCGGCCGGCGCATCGTCCAGAAACGCATAGGGCCTCGCCGTCAGGATCTCCTGGGCCAACGGCGACGGCAAGGTCAGTTCCCGGGTCACCACATCGATTGCTCCGCACTCGATACCTTCCAGCAGTCTGGTCAGACCGTCGACATCCATAGCCTCGTACAGACAATCCCCAATGGCTTGCCTGACCAGGGGATGATCGGGCACCTCCCGGTCCCCGGCAATGTTTTCAAAGCACGCAAGTTGATCGGGAAACACTACTGCAACCAGGTCCTCTGCATTCATGCGCTGAATCTGCGGGGGCACCCGTTTACCGTTACGGTTTCTCTGCAGCGCCAGCGCAGTGGTCGCCGTCCAGCGCCAGCGGGTCGCAAAAAGAGGGGCGTCGAGCAGCGCCTGAACCAGAATACCCGCCGCCGTTTTTGAATTCAGATAGTCTTTCACCTCCTCCAACGGGAAGCTGTGCGTCGCGCTCAGCGACAAAACTATGGTGTCCTCCAGTGCGGCGGCCTGCAGCTCGAAGTTGAAACGGCGGCAAAAACGTTTTCTGAGAGCAAGCCCCCAGGCGCGGTTGATTCGCGACCCGAAAGGCGAGTGAATCACCAGGTGTGTATCGCCCGACTCATCGAAAAAACGCTCGAAGACGATTGTTTTTTGCGTTGGCAGCAAGCCCAGCGCACTGTGCGCGGTGCCCAGATAGTCGATGACTTGGGCACTCCCGGAAGGCTCCAGGCCCAGGCCGTGCAACCATTGTTCGACACCGTTCCCGTCTTTTTCCCAGCGTTGTGAGAATTCGTGCCTGAAACGGGAAACCGCCGCCGACAATTCATCACTGCGCCCCGGCGCTTCACCGAACCAGAACGGGATATTCGGTGGCTGGCCTTTGGCGTCCTGTACGCGCACGGTGCTGCGTTCGATGCGAAGAATGCGATACGATGTGTTGCCCAGCTGGAATATGTCGCCCGGCAAACTCTCGAACGCAAAATCTTCGTTCAGCGTACCCACGAACTGGCCTTCAGGTTCCATGATAACGTCGTAGTCGAACTGGTCCGGGATGGTGCCGCCGTTGGTCAGGGCAACCAGTCTTGCGGATCGCCGGGCCCTGAGCCTCTGGTTGACCACATCCCTGTGCAGATATGCTCCACGACGGCCGCGGCGTGTCGAAAAACCATTGGCCACCATGTCCACCACTTCGTCAAATTGTTCCCTGGTCAGCGACCGGTAGGGCCAGGCCTGCGTATACAACCTGTACAAATCCTGCATAGGCCATTCTTTTCCGGCCACCTCGGCAATGATCTGTTGCGCCAGTACATCCAGCGGCTGCTCCGGTACGGACAGTCGCTCCAGTTCACCGCGCTGAATCGCGTCCAGCAATGCCACGCATTCGATCAATTCGTCCCGGCTGGTTGGAAACAGTCTACCTTTGGGAACCGCATCCACTGCATGGCCGGAGCGGCCCACCCGCTGTAAAAAAGTGGCGATGGCACGCGGTGAGCCGATCTGGCACACCAGGTCTATGTCTCCGATATCGATGCCGAGTTCCAGGGAGGCGGTGGCGATCAACGCACGCAGTTGCCCCCGCTTCAATCGCTGCTCCGCGTGCAAACGATGCTCGCGAGCCAGGCTGCCATGGTGCGCGGTGACCGCTTCTTCGCCCAATCGCTCCGCCAGGTGCCGCGACAACCGCTCCGCCAGCCGTCGGGTGTTGACAAATATCAGGGTGGTGCGGTGTTGCTCAATGAACTGTGCCAGCTGCTCATAGATTTCGGTCCAGGCTTCAGCGGGTAATACTGCTTCCAGCGGCGACCCGGTCAGCGCCAGTGCCAGATCGCGTTCGCGGGCATGGCCGATATCGACGATTTCTCTTCCTTCCGACTCGTTGCCGATCAAAAAATTGGCCATCTCCTCTATAGGCCGCTGCGTCGCAGACAGCCCGATCCGGGCCGGTGGCGATTCGGTAATGGCACTCAGACGCTGCAGCGAAAGACTGAGGTGTACACCGCGCTTGTTACCGGCCAGCGCGTGGATCTCGTCGATGATGACCGTTCGCACCGTAGCCAGAGACGCCCGACCTGATTCCGAAGTCAGCAGCAGATACAGCGACTCCGGCGTGGTGACCAGGATATGCGGTGGACGCCGGCGCATGCGTTCGCGTTCACTCTGAGGGGTGTCACCAGTTCGCACCAGCGCCTGAATATCGACATCCGGCAGAGTGGATGTCAGCAGCCGGTCACGAATGCCCTGCAAGGGCGCCTGCAGGTTTTTCTGAACGTCGTTGGAAAGCGCTTTGAGAGGAGAGACATAAAGCACCTGAATACCCTGCTCCAGAATACCGCCCTGCTGCAATCCCTGGTTGAGCAGATCGTCTATGGCACACAAAAAAGCCGCCAGAGTCTTGCCGGACCCGGTGGGCGCCGCAATCAGGGTATGCTTGCCGCTATGAATGGCCGGCCACGCCCGCTGCTGACAAATTGTGGGGCGGGAAAAAGTATCCCCAAACCAGGCGGCGACGGCGGGGTGAAATTCGGACAGGGCCATGACCCAGTAAAACATTGTC
>CAXMTM010000179.1:0-4595 GCA_964196385.1 Arenicellales bacterium | reverse complement strand
GTAGTGAGCGGGTTTGGAGGCTCCAATCTGGGTGTTCTGGCCATGTATGCCAGGCAGTTGCTGGACCGGTATCAGAGCAACGAGTGAGTACAGTGAAAGTTGACCGGAATCAACATGCCCCTGGCCGCTCCCGAGGTAGGATAAGAGCGTAATTTCAGTAATTCTATAAGGAGTCAGCGATGCGCATTGGAGAGATTTGTAACCGTGAAGTAGTCGTGATTAAAGAAGACAGTTCGGTCACCGAAGCGGCCAGGATAATGAGGGAGTATCATGTTGGAGACGTCGTGATCATAAGGGAACAGTACGGGCAACAGGTGCCTGTCGGCATATTGACTGATCGTGACATAGCCCTCGGCGTCGTTGCTGATGAAATAGACCCCAAAAGCGTGAGCGTGGGTGATGCAATGAGCTTCGATCTCACTACAGTGTCGGAGGATGAGGATTTCATCCACGCCATCGAAGTTATGCGCGACAAGGGCATACGCAGGATTCCGGTAGTCGATGCAGATGAAGTGCTGATCGGAATCCTGACCGTCGATGATGTGCTGGATTTGTTGAGCGGTGTACTCATTGACCTCGTCCATCTGGTAGACGGGCAGAGAAGGCGGGAGATAAAAGAACGGCCCGGGCCGAATGGCAATGCTTAAGGTCATCCCGGCGCAGCCCGGGATCCAGGTATACCGGTAATCGTCGGGGACTCTGTGAAGGTAAAAATCAGTAGTAATTGATCCGCTTATAAGCGTTCAGGCAAATGTTGCCGAATGTCGTCACGGTCGGCCTTGCTGAGATTCTTATTGATCTCAGCGGAGACCAGCTTTGCCGTCTCAGGTGTGATGGCTTTGCGTAAAAGGCCCAGAAACTGGGGCTCGGCTACCAGCACGAGGCGACTGAAGTCATTGTTCACCCGGCCCAGTTCCAGGCGTTCGGCGATCGTTTTGGCGAATCGTACCGCCACTTGCTGTTTGGGGCTGATGCTGGTCCCGGTGGCATGTCTGCCGTCACCGTGACTGTCGTATGTACTGCCCGGTCTGTCGGATTTCAAATCCCCTTCATGCAATCTGGCCTCGGGGGATACTAGCTGCTCAACCGGTTGCAGGGGGACTTTGGCATTGTCTGTGGAAAATATGCGAGCTCTCGCCGCGTCAGCCACGACGACCCAGGCGTATGATGACATAAACTCTCCTATTCAAATCAGTAAAACAGACCATCATCTTGACAGCTACGGTTTATTCCACATTGATATACGTCACTTATTTCAATACTTTTACTGTTTTGACCCGGATCGGCCACGCGGCAAACCGTCGTATCGTCGGTGATTCCGCAGACCGGACAGGCTCCTAGTTGACTCACGTCAATGCGGGCCGGCGGGAATTAATTATGCTTGGTTGTATGCCTGAACCCAAATCCCTGGCTGTGAGGTCGCTGTCCGCCCTTTGTGACGTCGGCAGTCTGCAATTCGAAACCACGGATGATCTGGATGATCTGGATGAGGTCGTCGGTCATGCCCGGGCTCTGTCTGCATTGCACTACGGTATCCATGTCAAGGGCGACGGCTGCAATATTTTCGCTTTGGGCCCAGAGGGGATCCGTAAGCACGACATCGTTACACGGATCCTGGAGCGCGAGGCTGCCAGACACCCGGTTTCCTTCGACTGGTGTTATGTCTGGAACTTTGACCAGCCACACAAGCCCAATGCGATCAAGCTGCCGCCGGGTCGGGGAAGCAGGTTCTATAAAAATATGGAACAGCTCATAGATGATCTGGGAACTGCGATTCCTTCGGCTTTCGAAACTGAAGAATACCAATCACGCGTGGCTGAGCTTGAACGGGAACTCATCGCACGCCGCGACAAGATGTTGCAGGAACTGGATGTCGAGGCCAACCGGCGTCGCATCAGATTTCTGCATACGCCATCAGGGTTTGCGTTCGCCCCGTTGGATGCCGGCGGGGAGGTGATCAATCCGGACCAATTTCTGAAATTGTCGGACCGGCAGAAAAAAAAGGTCGAGTCGGACGTGGAAGATTTACAGAAGCAGTTGCAAAAGATCATCCGCCAGTTTCCGGTCTGGCAAAAGGAGACCCGTGAACGGGTCAAGGACATTGATCGGGAGATTGCCCACTACGCCGTTGAAAACCTGATAAACAGCGTCAAGAACAATCACGACGATTTGCCGGATGTATGCGCGTATCTGGAGGATGTAGAGCGGGATATTGTCGAGCATGTGCACGAGTTCAGGCAGGATGCGGAGCCGAGATCACCATTTTCGGTGCGATCCCCCAAAATTGAGGCGCTGCGCCGGTACAAAGTTAATGTCGTCGTCGATCACGACGGGGAAACATCGGCCGCGGTCATCTACCAGGATCTGCCGACATACTCCAATCTGACCGGCCGCATCGAATACCAGGCACAAATGGGTACATTGATTACGGATTTCACCCTGATCAAGGCCGGTGATTTGCATCGGGCAAATGGTGGTTACCTTATTCTCGATGCTGACCGGATCCTGAGGCAGCCCTTTGCCTGGGAGGGGCTCAAGCGGGCGTTACGCTCCCGTGAACTTCGCATCGAACCCCTCGAAAAGGCGTACGGGTTGATGAATACGGTGTCGCTGGAGCCGGAGCCGATACCGCTCGACATAAAAGTCGTTTTAGTGGGAGACAGGAGGCTCTATTACCTGTTGAATCACCATGACCCGGACTTTGCGGATTTGTTCAGGGTTAGCGCGGATTTCAGCGAGGATATAGAGCGTGATGAAGGTTCGGCCATGTTGTTTGCGCGAATGATCGCGCGCATCGTAAAAGAAAAAAATCTGCTGCCCCTGGATCGCGAAGGCGTGGCGCGTGTTATCGAGTACAGCTCCAGGCTTGCCGAAGACACGGAAAAGCTCTCTATCGACATCCGCCGGATCTCGGATTTGTTGAGAGAGTCGGATTACCAGGCCGGCACCAGGGAAGGGTCGCGGATTTCACGCAGCGATGTGCAGGCGGCGATAGACGCCAGAATCTACCGTCATGACCGGATCAGGGAACGGATATATGAGGCGATCGAACGCGAACTGGTCAAAATTGATACGTCCGGTGAAAAAGTCGGGCAAATAAACGGGTTGTCGGTGATCGATCTTGGTGATTTCTCTTTCGGCCAACCTTCGCGCATCACGGTCACTACCCGTCTGGGCGAAGGCAAGTTCATCGACATTCAGCGCGAAACCAAGCTGGGCGGAAATATCCACTCCAAGGGCGTGCTCATCCTGACCAATTACCTGGGGTCCCACTATGCCAGGGATTATCCATTATCGCTGTCGGCCAGTATCGTTTTCGAACAGTCCTACGGCATGGTGGATGGTGACAGTGCGTCTCTGGCCGAATTGTGCGCACTGCTTTCGGCGTTGTCGAACATGCCAATACGGCAGGGCTTTGCCGTAACCGGTTCGGTGAACCAAAGGGGAGATGTGCAGGCCATTGGTGGTGTAAATCAGAAGATCGAGGGTTATTTCGATGTTTGTTCAAAATCTGGGCTGGACGGGAACCAGGCCGTGATCATACCGGCATCCAACGTGTCCCACCTCATGCTGCGCGAGAATGTCGTGGCCGCTGTGGAGCGAGGGGAATTCAACGTTTATGCGGTCGACGATGTCAACCAGACGATCGCGCTGCTCACCGGCGTTGCCGCCGGTGTACGTGGTGATAAAGGTGAGCTGCCGGCGGACAGCATCAACGGGAAGGTGGAGCAAGCGCTCATAGGCCTCGCCTTACGCCGCAAGGAGTTTGGGCGTAAACCGGATGCCGGCAAAGAGGGGCAGTGATGGTTCTCACACCCGAAAAGATCGAACGTGTGCTGGTCGCAATCGACGCGTCGTTGCCCTGCAACGACTTGTTGGAGGCGGCGGTGGAATTTGCGGTCCTCTCCGAGGCCCCCCTGGTGGCTTTGTTCGTCGAAGACGTCAACCTGATCAAATTGTCGGCGCTGCCATTTGCGAAAGAGCTGGATCGATCCAGTGGAATTATGCGTCCGCTGGATCCTGAAAGTGTGATCCGTACCCTTGCACTGGATGCACAAAAGCTGCGCAAGCGACTTTCCGAGGAATCAAAAAAGAGACGGATCAGTGTATCGATGAAAGTGGTGCGTGGACAATACGTCACCACAGCCGTGAACATGGCCGGAAAACGCGACATCGTGTTCCTGGAAGATTCCACCAGGCTATATTACGGCCACCCCGGCACGGGACCGGATTGGTCCGTTGAGAGAAAATTCGGTTTTGGACAAAAGCCGGTCTGGGTGTTCTACGATGGTTCGGTGGATTCGCGGCGCTGTCTGGCCCTGGCTCTGAGTCTGAGTCAGCGGTATGGCCTGGATCTGGTGATATTGATGGCGGAAGGATGCAGTGAGGATGAACTCCGGGATCTCTTGCATGAACTGCCATCCAGTCAGCCAGGCAGCTATCATTTGTTACCCTTGTCGCACCAGGAGGAAGTGGCTGCCACCGCACAGCACAGCGGAGGTACGGTGCTGGTGTTGCCGCGCGAAGGTGCACCTGGCCGCGCCGCGGATTCCATCTTATTGACCATAAGATGCCCTCGCATTCTGGTCTAGCCT
>CAXMTM010000178.1:0-1765 GCA_964196385.1 Arenicellales bacterium | reverse complement strand
CTAGTAGACAAGAAGAATGGACCCCCACGTGAAGCCGCCACCAAATCCCTCCATGATCACTCTCTGCCCGCGCTGGATGCGCCCATCACGTACTGCTTCGTTGAATGCCAGCGGGATCGATGCGGCGGAGGTGTTGCCATGCCGGTCTACGGTGACCACGACCTGATCCATGTTCATGTTCAGCTTTTTTGCAGTAGCATTTATTATGCGAATATTAGCCTGATGGGGTACCAGCCAGTCAATGTCCGATTTCTCCAGTGTGTTTGCCTGCAGGGTTTCATCGACGATATCACCGAGCGCCTTGACCGCCCATTTAAATACCTCGCTGCCCTGCATTTGCGTGTAGGCCTCACCTTTCAGGACCTGCTCGTAATTGGCGGACACGCCCGCCGGCACATTGAGAAGTTCGTGATATTTGCCGTCGGCGTGCAGATGCGTTGATACGATGCCCGGCTCAGGCGAAGCTTCCAGCACCACGGCGCCGGCGCCATCCCCAAACAACACGCAAGTGTTCCGATCGGTCCAGTCGATGATGCGGCTGAACGTTTCCGCGCCGACGATAAGGGCTTTTTTCGAGGCCCCGGTCAGAAAAAAACGATTAGCCACATCCATGGCATACACGAAACCGGTGCACACTGCCTGCACATCGAATGCAGGGCCACCGTTATGGATGCCCAGACGGTCCTGCAGAAGGCAGGCAACACTTGGAAAGACGTGGTCCGGGGTTGTCGTTGCGACAATGATGAGGTCAATATCCTGTGGCAGGACCCCCGCGCTATCGAGAGCCGCCCGCGCAGCATGTTCCGCCAGATCGCTGGTACGTTCGTGGGCCGCCGCAATACGCCTTTCACGAACACCGGTACGCGATACGATCCACTGCTCGGTCGTATCCACCATCTTCTCCAGTTCTAAGCTGGTCAGTATCTTTTCCGGCAGATAGCCTCCGGTGCCGATTACTCTGGCGTAACTCAACGTGACACTGCCTGCAGAGATTGGGAGAGTTCATCGGTGATGTGCCCGATCACCTGCTCCCTCACCTCGGTTGCCGCCACCAGCAATGCCTGTCTGAATCCCAGTGCGTCTGCTCCACCATGGCTTTTGATGACCAGGCCGTTCAGCCCCACCAGGGTTGCTCCGTTATACCGCCTGTGGTCTATTTTCTTTCTGAACGCATTCACGATGGGCAGGGCGAACATACCGGCAAATTTTCTGAACACGTTTTTTTTGAATTCTTTTTTCATTATGCTGGATATCATCATGGCCAGCCCTTCACTCGTTTTCAGGGCGACATTGCCGGCGAATCCGTCGCACACTATGACATCGACATCTCCCGTATAGATTGCATCACCCTCCACGAATCCACAGTAGTTGAGATCGCTCTGCTGGATAAGATCAGCGGCCCGTCTGACGACGTCGTTGCCTTTGATATCTTCTACTCCGATATTCAGCAATCCGATACTGGGATTGGGCTTGTGCTCGACGTACTTGACCAGTATCGAACCCATGATTGCGAATTGCAGCAACAATTCCGGGGGGCTGTCGACGTTGGCGCCGAGGTCGAGCACGTGAACGTGTCCTCTTAAAGACGGCAGAGTGGCAACAATCGCAGGCCGGTCGATTCCCGGCAGGGTCTTGAGAACAAAGCGTGAGGTGGCCATCAACGCGCCCGTATTGCCGGCACTCAGGCAGGCGTCTGCCTCACCGGATTTGACCAGATTGATCGCTACCCGCATGGAAGAATCTTTTTTGCCGCGAAGCGCCCGTG
>CAXMTM010000177.1:0-4745 GCA_964196385.1 Arenicellales bacterium | reverse complement strand
TTATCCCCGTTTGCCGGCGATGAGGCGGGCTGGTCGCCGGCCAGTTCCTGCCGCGCTTTTTCAATCATCTCGCGCGCCACCACACCCCATTCCCCGCCCGTGGCGGACCGCGGGCCGGTAGAGTGATACCCGCGGCGATTGATGAACAGCGGTGCCGGGATCTTGACGCAGCGGTGTGATTTCCACAACGGCAGGTAGTACTTGAAGTCCTCACCTGTATTCATCTCCTCGTCGAAAGGGCTGTCACCGAGGCAGGATGCCCTGACGAAGTGCCCCATCTGCAGAGTGAGGTAGGGGTCATGGGCGATGAGTTCGGCGTAGGTGTCGATACGCATGACCTGCGATTCCCTCATAGCCGCTGACGAGTCCCCCTGCTCCTTGATGGACCCCCAGATGGCGTCATAGTCATTCAGGTACGGCGCGACGGTTTCAAAGGCGTCTTTCGCCAGCAGGTCATCCGCATCGAGGAAAAAAAGCCAGTTGCAACCCGACGCTCGGGCATTGGCTATTGCGTTGTTTCTGGCCTTTGAGCGGCCCAGGTCACCCGCCAGGTCCTCAATGGCATACCACTCGATCTCGTCAAACGCCCCCTTGCTGTAACTTATCGCATCGGAGATGCTCGAATCCGCCTCTTTGGCGAGATCCGCATGGCCGGGGCCGATAGGGGTTATGATTCCACACTTCATAGGTTATCCGACCTTATAAAAACCGGGGAGGGAGAGCAACAGGTTCTAACTATTATGATAATGGCTCCTGGAACCATTTACGGGTTAATCGCTGACCAGTTTGAGTGCATCTTCTGCGAGCACGATTTGTATTAGCGTGTGGCGTAGTCTGCATAGTCATTTGCATCCTCGCCGATCCAAGCGTGCAACTTGACCAGGCTCGGGTCGGGCTCGTAGCTCTGCAGTTCATCACGTTGATGATCGATGCCCAGCCCACTTCTGCCTGGCATCCCCTTGATTCCGACCACATGTGGAGATTTGGGCAACAGTAACTTGAACTTATCGGGGATGCCCGAGCGCTTCCACAGCGTGCCATCTAGTTGCTGCGGATTTTCTGGCCGCGTGAAGTTGGATTCTTTGAGGATGCGGCGAACCATTGGCAGTAGTGCAGATCGAAACCCTGTGGTGCACAACGAGGCATGATGGATATTGGCATAGATTTTCCATTGTCGATGGGCGACGTTGTAGTAACGTGCATATCTTCCACCGACCAGTGGCCGTAAATCCAGCAGTCCGACCATCAGCCCGATGTAGTCTGGGTGATACCAGTCGTCATCCTCAAAAATCAATATTTTGTCAGATTGGATATGCTCGAGTGCTGTGAGCATATTACGTCGGAATGATTCTTTTGGCGACAACCCGTGCTGTAGCCGGACGTGCTGAACGTTGTGCATCGTTCCCTGGTCAACACAAACATGTTCGCGGCTATCATCGACGATGACCCAATTGATGTTGCCTCGCCATCGCTGCCGATGGAGGTATCGTTGACAGAGCTCAAAAGCCACCGGTCGGTCCGACGTGCATGTAATCAGGGTCACATCAGGCGAAGCCATACATCCACTGCGTCATAGTGTTACCCCTTTGTACGACATGGGTGAGAATGTCCGGAAGATACATCCATGGTCTTCGTGGCATCGCAAATCCTTTTGCGTCAAGTTGTAAATTGGAAGATAGGCCGATGAGTTTATCGAAATATTAAGGAAAAATAAATAACCCGGATAACTACATAAACTGCCTGATAAATAATCACTCCGACCCCTTAAGCTGGTGTCGACTAAATAATTACTCCGACTCCATATCTGGAAAGTTTGCTCTGCGGCCTTCTTTTCGCTTCAATGCCCGCATGACGATCACGCAGCGCGGTTTTATATTTCAGGCCACGTACCGCATCCAAAGCGGGTATCCGGTGGTGCATTTGTACGGCAGGCTGGATAACGGCAATACTTTTCTTGTGCGGGATCAGCGGCAGCGGCCCCATTTCTACATCCGCGCGGTCGACCGCGAACAGGGAGAAAGGACCGGGGCGCGAATCACACCAACGGATCAGACCACTTTCGCCGGCGAGCCCGTGTTGCGCGTCGAGCTGCGCCGCCCTCAGGATGCCCCTGCGCTGCGCGACCGGCTGCACGGATTGGGTGTAGATACCTTCGAGGCGGATGTACGGTTTGCGATGCGCTATCTGATAGATCGCGGCATTCGTGGCGGCTGTGAAATCACCGGTGGCGGGGTTCCGGGTCAAGGCGTGGACTGGGTGTTCGACAATCCCGTGGTCACACCGGCGGATGTCCGCATCGAGCCGGTGGTGTTGTCGTTCGACATAGAAACAGACGCTGCGGCCGAGAGGCTGCTGGCCATTTCCTTGTACGGCTGCGGTATCGATGAGGTGCTGGTGGTGGATCCGCGTCAGCGCGCAATGCCCGAAGGCGCGCGTTCTTTTGCCACGGAACAGGCGGCACTGGCGGCGTTCTGCCGGTGCGTTGGTGATACCGACCCGGATATATTGACCGGTTGGAACGTGATCGATTTCGATCTTAGTGTACTGTCCCGCATCGCCGCCCGACTCCGGCAGCCCTTTGAGCTGGGGCGCGATAAAGGTACGGTGCGCATCCGTCCCGCGCGAGGTTATTTCGGCAGTGGCAGTGCCTCCGTTCCCGGACGGCTGGTATTGGACGGGATCGACCTGTTGCGCGGCGCGTTTGTGCGAATGGATGATTTTTCACTGGACTCGGTTGCGCGCGACGTACTGGGTGAGGGCAAGGCCTTAAGTGGCGATGTACACGACCGGGTGCAGGAGATACAGGATAACTATGCGCACGATCTTGAAGCATTCGTGCGCTACGCCGCCACCGATGCGCGGCTGGTGCTGGAAATCCTGGATGCGTTGCAGCTGGTGGAACTGGCCATCGCCCGCAGCCGGTTGACCGGGATGACGCCGGACCGTGTCGCCGCTAGTATCGCTTCGTTCGATTTCCTGTACCTGAGTGCCCTTGGAAACCGTCGTATAGTGGCGCCCTCCGTGCGTTCCAGCGACGCCCGGGTGTCCTCGGTCACACAATCGGGTGGGCACGTGCTGGAACCGGTTACGGGCAGGCACCGCAACGTCTGGGTTTTCGACTTCAAGAGCCTGTACCCATCCATCATTCGTACTCTCAACATCGACCCCCTGGGCTACCGGGAAGAATTCCCTGAAGGTGCAGATCTCATTGAAACCGTCAGCGGCGCACGATTCGCCCGGGAAACGGCAATCCTGCCGGGCATGCTGGACGCATTGTTTCCCCGGCGCGAAGCGGCCAGGCAATCGGGCGATGAGGTCGCGTCCCAGGCCATCAAGATTCTGATGAACTCCTTCTATGGCGTACTGGGTACGCCGGCCTGCCGTTTCTACAACCCGGCACTCGCCAACGCCATCACCCACCAGGGCAAACACTTTCTGCTGTGGGCCAGAAACTGGTTTGAACAAAAAGGTTACCGGGTACTCTATGGCGACACCGACAGTTTGTTTATAGCTTCGGGCGGCGCGGAAGGCGAAGTGGAACACCTGCAAACTTTGGGCTCGGAGCTCGCGGCGCAGCTCAGTGAATCAATGGATGCGTACGTCAGATCCAGGTGGCGTGTGACCTGTCATCTGGAACTCGAATTCGAAAAACTGTACACGCAACTTTTCCTGCCTTCGGTCCGGGGTGGCGCCGGCGGTGCACGCAAGCGCTACGCGGGGCGTTTATCACAGGGGAAGGTGGAGTTCGTGGGCATGGAAGTGGTGCGCCGGGACTGGACCGATCTCGCCAAAGCGGTTCAGCGTGAGTTGTATGCACGATTGTTCAGCGATGCACCAGTGGATAAATACCTGGCGGATATCGTAGCCAGAGTCCGGGCCGGAGAAATGGACGGGGAACTTATCTATCGCAAGGGTTTGCGTAAATTGCTCGATACATACACCTCGGCTACCCCGCCTCATGTGGTTGCCGCACGCAAGTCCCGGACACCTCCCGGCAGGGTCATCGCCTACGTCATCACGGTAGCGGGCCCGGAGCCGGTAGATAATGTAGAACACGACCTCGATAGGGAGCACTACGTGAACAAACAGGTCCGGCCGGTGGCAGAGCCGGTGCTGGGTGCCCTGGGCCTCCAGTTCGATCAGGTGATCGGCGATGACAGGCAGATCCGGCTGTTTTGATAAATTAATCGCGGGCTGGCGTGGCGGGGTTTTAAAAAAATTGACCTGGATCAATTTTATGGAAGTCCGACCTTGTTATAAAGAACCTAACGGAAGTGATTTCTCGCTGTATCAGGCGAGAAAGACAGGGTACTTGGACGGTTTGTTAACTGTTTCCTCCCAGGGTGGATCGTCTCTGGTTTGTTTTGTCTGGTAGTTTGGCTGCCCCTGCTCCAAGCCCTCTCTAACCGGAGTGGGGGCACCCAATTTATGGCCTTTTCTAGAATTTCATCCAGGCCACAAGGAGTTCTTTGTAGCCGGACGCCCCAGCCCGCGTTTTTCACCGCATTGGCGGGCCCTCCCTCAGATCTTTATCCACAAGAGTTTTTGACTCCACAAAGCGCTGCTTCAGCCGGGGATACGCTGTTATTCTACTGCTCGTTATTCCATGCCTTCAGAAGAAGCCTTGTGCATTCAAATCCTTGCGCGATATTCTCACCACCCCGTGAGAAATGCAGGTCAGGTCTGCTCACTTGCTGAGAATACACGCATAATGGAAAATACGTACTCACAACGCATACGGCTGG
>CAXMTM010000176.1:0-8166 GCA_964196385.1 Arenicellales bacterium | reverse complement strand
GGAGTTCTGCTGTGCGTGAGACATTGTGTTACAAGTTTGGTTTTGAGTCTGCCTCCCCCTGCGTCTGCATGCTGAGAATAATTGGATGGCCTGGATACTGCTAGTTGTTGCATTGGCCCTGGTGGCCGGATATCTGATCATTACGTTCGGGTACAGAACGTCTGTTTTTGTATTGCTGTCCGTGTTGGTGTCCGGCCTCGTTCTGGTCATCTGGTACGCTGAGTTCCACCAGGCCACTCGTTCCAGTTTGATCCTGGCCGAAGAAGTGAAACTTGAAAATTTCAATGTGGAAGTCACCTACGGTAACAGTTTCAAGATGTTTGCCCGGGTGCGCAACCTGTCCGCGGATTATGCACTGACCGCGGTCGGTGTTGAGATCAGTGCCTCGGACTGCACGGCGCCGGGCCAGGAGGAAGTGTGTGTGATCGTTGGCCAACAAGAGCAGGAAATTCAGGTCGACGTACCGGCACAACAGGCGCGCGACATCACCCGGCAATTCATTTTTCCACCGATGCGGCCCCAGGGAGAGTTGAGGTGGAGTTACTCGATCCTGTATGCCGGGGCACAGAAGTGAATCTGGTTCTTTTTGACTAAAAATGTTGACCAAAATCCTGTTCACCGGGTTTATCATTTTCGTGGTATACGCGTTCTACCGCTTTCGCGGCCGCACACCCCGAAAACCCGCGCCCAGGGCACAACAGCCCGCCAGACCGAGCGCCATCGGGCGCTTCGCAGCCTATGGCTTTGTGGCGGTGCTTGCGATCGTTTCGGGCGTGATTTTCCTTTATCAATGGCAGCAAGCACACACAATCGTGACTATCCGTGTAATCGATGGCAGTACCGACAATGTCACCATATACAAGGCCTACCAGAAGTCCATAAAAGGCAATCGTTTCGAGTCCCTGGACGGCAAATTTGTGGTCTTGGGGGAGGCCGAAAGGGTGGAATTCATAGAAAACGATGAGTAATATGTGTGATTACGATGGACTCCCGGCACTTTGAAAACAGGGACCCTGATTACCAGGATAATATCCGATAAGAATAATTATTGAGAAAAATGTCCGCTAAAACCAAGAAAATCCCCCTCAAACTTGAAAAGACCGACCGCCCGGTCCCGACATCCGGCAAACCATCCGCCGTAGACAAAAAAGCGGCTCGCGGACTCCTTAGCGCAATGAGGGGCGCGCCTATAGTGATCGAACTGTGGGATGGTGAAAGAATCCAGACCTGCGAGGATCCGCCTGAAGTGGTTCTCAAGGTCAGGAACAGAAAAGCGCTGTGGGGTTTGATCAGCAATCCGGATCTCAGGCTGGGGGAGGCATACAGTCTTGGGGAACTGGATGTGGAGGGTGATATCGTACGGCTCATCGAAATGAGTACCACCCACCGGGCCGATTTCCAAACCGATCGCTCGGCACTTGGCAAAGCCCTCAAGGCCATTGGACGCGCTAGGCCCAACAGCTTGTCCGGTTCGAAAAGCAACATCCACCACCACTACGATCTAAGCAATGATTTTTACCGCTTGTGGCTGGATAAAGACTACATGCAATATACCTGTGCGTATTTCGAAAGCCCCGATCAGAATATAGAACAGGCGCAAAAAGCCAAGCTCGACTATGTCTGCCGGAAACTGCGATTGCAGCCCGGTGACGATGTTGTCGAGGCCGGATGTGGATGGGGCGGTCTTGGGCTGTACATGGCCAGGGAATACGGTGCCAGGGTGAGAGCCTACAATATTTCCCATGAACAAATTAAATTTGCCCGGCAGAAGGCCAAAAAGGAAGGGTTGGAGGACAACGTTCGGTACATAGAGGATGATTACAGAAACGCAGACGGCACGTGTGATGTGTTCGTGTCGGTAGGTATGCTGGAACATGTCGGTACAGATAACTACGAAGCCCTGGGTGGCGTGATCGACAAGTGTTTGCGGGAAAATGGCCGGGGCCTGATCCACAGCATCGGCCGCAACAGGCCGCGGCCGATGAACCGGTGGATCGAAAAACGCATATTTCCCGGGGCTTATCCGCCCACCATCAAAGAGATGATGGATGTTTTCGAGCCGTACAACTTTTCCGTGCTGGATATCGAAAACCTCCGGCTTCACTACGCGAAAACCCTGGAGCACTGGCTGCACAGGTACGAGGACAACGTGGTCACGGTGAAACAGATGTTTGACGAGTCGTTTGTGCGCGCGTGGCGGTTATATCTGTCGGGTTCGATCGCCGCATTTCGTACCGGCGAACTGCAACTTTTCCAGGTAGTGTTTGGCCGGGGTTCCGATAACGACCTCCCCTGGACCCGGGATCATTTATATACAAAGAAGCCCTGAGTTTCCCCGTGGGAGGCTGGTTAACCGTGGTTTTCCCCGGATTCCAGGATAGAAAAATCCGTTCCCTTGCCCTGAGACGCGGGAGTTGCACGGTCCCAGGCCCAGTCCTTGAGGACCTTGATCTGCTCTTTCATGGTCCTGGATAAAGGCACGATCATGCGGGAATGTTCAACAATGTCGCGGGTATCAAATGCACGATTTTCCCGATGAGCGTGAATGCGGGCTGCGTTCACCACTTGCTCGATTTCCGCACCGTTCCAGCCGTTGGTTTCCAGGATCAATGATTTCATATTGAAATGTTCCGGATCGACGTCGTTGAGGCGGAGGTGGATCCGGAACAGTTCCTCCCTTTCCGCGTCATCCGGCAGATCCACGAAAAATACCTGGTCGAACCGACCCTTGCGGATCATTTCGGCGGGAAGGATCTCGATGTGGTTTGCCGTGGCGGCGACGAAGACCAGCGGTGGTTTTTCCTGCATCCAGGTGAGAAACGCCGAAAAGATGTGGGATTGAATAGCATCGGTTCTTTCTGTAAAGCCCAGGCCGTTTTCGATTTCATCAATCCACAATACCGCCGGTGCCAGGGACTCGATGGTGCGCAGCGATTTGTGAAACGTTGCTTCGGGATTGCCGTAGATGTCGGAGAAAATCAGGTTCATATCGAGGCGGAATAGCGGAACCTCCCACATGCTGGCCACGACTTTGGCGCACAGGCTCTTGCCGCAACCGCTTACTCCCATAATCAGGATCCCTCTCGGTACCGGGAGCCCGTCGTCAATGGCGCGCTGGTTGAAGATCGGCGCCCGCTCCATGATCCACGTCTTCAGGTTGGATAGGCCGCCCACCTGATCGAGTTCCTTTTCGTTGGGCATGTACTCGAGATACCCCGCACCGGCGGCGATGGTTTTTTTTGTTTGTCGGATCTCCTCCAGCAAGCTTGTTTTGGACAGCTTTGCTTCACTCAATACGCCGTGTAGTACGTGTTCCGCCTCGTACAACGTAATACCCTTCAAAGACAGGGCGATGTCACGGAGCAGGTTGTCGGGAATTGTCTTTTGCGTGTACTCGGGTATGATCTTCGTCGCCAGTTGAATGAGGTCTTCCGTATCGGGCGGTGGGATTTCGACAGTGAAGATGTTCTTCGACAAAGACTCAGGTATTGCCAACACAGGGGAGAGAATGAACAGGTGTGCTCCCCTGACTGTGTGCAGAGTGTGGTAGGCGTCGCGCAACACACGAAGCAGCGCGGGATCATCCATGAACGGCGTCAAATCCTTGAATACAAAAAAGCCCGGCCGCGGGTTGTGAACGATTTCCTGGATCGCCACAACCGGGTTGGTCGTCTGCGGATCATCGCTGCCGTCCAGTCCCCGGGTGCAGGTCCAGCAGAATAGTCCGACCCGCCCGTCCGCTATGTTTTCAAGCGACCGCATCACCCGATCTTCTTCATGGGAATGCAGAAACAGTACGGGGTGTCTTGCCCGCAGCGCTTTGTCTATGCGTTGTTCAAGTGTGTTCATAAACTAAATTTATGCCGGTTAGCCACCGGCTCCTGGTTACAGACTAGCATAGTTCGAATAATTCATGCTTTGCATAGAGTTGATGGTCGAAGTCGGTGCCCTGGGTTAATATCGCATCGTGAAACGCATTTACTCCGCGGCAAGTCTGCCCGAGGCCCACTTGTTACTCCATCGCCTGCACGCCGAGGGCATTGCGGCAACGGTGTTCAACGAAAACGCGCAGTCCGGCGTGGGTGAACTGCCCTTTACCCACGCCTGGCCGGAAGTCTGGATCGAACGTCCCCAGGACGAGCAAACGGCGCGCAAGGTGGTGCAGGAATTCGAGGCCAATCCGGTTGCCCAGGGCAACAGGGCATGCGGTCATTGCGGAGAAGAAAATCCATCGACGTTTGAGATCTGCTGGCGCTGCGCTTCCGTGTTGAGCCCTGTCCAAATCAGTTCTGACCCCGATTCCTGAATGGCGACAAAGAAAAGAAGGCGCCGTAAAACTCCGGGTAAGAAGAAGTCCGGGTCCAGTACCAGATCCAGGCCCAGGTCAAAACGCTCCGCGATGCGTGTATGGATCAGCAGGCTGGCGGTACTGGCCCTGGCCGCACTTGCCGGTTACATCGTCTACCTGGATATTACCGTGCGCTGGAAGTTCGAGGGCAGTAGATGGTCTATCCCTTCCCACGTGTACAGTCGGCCGTTGGAAATTTATTCCGGGTTGAACATTACCCGTTCCGAGTTGGTCGGCGAACTCAGGCAACTCGGTTACCGCAACCTGAAGAGCCCGGGTTCTCCGGGTTCATATGTCGAAACCGCAAACGGTGTGCGGATTAACCTCAGGGGGTTTACTTTCTGGGACGGCCCCAGTGAGCCCGGCATCGTCGATGTGTGGATCCAGCAAGATGTGGTCACCGCGCTGAATGGCGCCGCTGGCAGGGCAATGGACAGTGCCCGGCTGGAACCTCGTCTGTATGGCAGCATATCCCCGGTCCATCATGAGGATCGTTCACTTGTGCGCCGGGCCGAAGTTCCCGATCACCTGGTCAATGCACTGTTGGCCATTGAAGACCGGGCTTTTTTCAGCCACTTCGGAATCGACCCCCGGGGACTTGCCCGCGCCTTGTGGGTGAACATCGCCGCCGGCGCAGTGGTACAGGGCGGCAGTACGCTGACCCAGCAGCTGGTAAAGAATTTTTACCTGTCACAGGAAAGGACGGTGCAAAGGAAGCTGACGGAAATCATTATGGCGATCTTACTGGAGGTGCACTACGACAAGGGTGAGATACTGGAAGCGTATGTCAATGAAGTTTATCTTGGACAATCCGGTAACCGCGCCATACACGGATTCGGACTAGCCAGTATGTTTTACTTTGGCCGGCCCCTGAACGAGTTGAAACTTCCGGAGCTGGCATTGCTGACTGCGCTGGTCAAGGGGGCATCCTACTACAACCCGTTTCGCTCACCGCAGCGCGCGATCGATCGGCGTGATTTGGTGTTGAGCAAGATGGCGGAGTTCGGCTACATAGACAGCGCGGTCGCGGCCGCGGCAAAAAAAGCGCCCCTCGGCGTCACCAAACAGGGCGCATTGTTTGCGGCCGACTATCCCGCCTACCTTGATTTTGTTCGACTTCAGTTGCGCCGTGACTACCAGGAAGACGACCTGCGGACCGCGGGTCTGCACATTTTCACCACCCTGGATCCGGTAATCCAGAGTGTTGTAGAGAAATCCGTAGCGCGCATTTCGGGCGCACTGGAGAAGCAGAAAAAACTCGACAGCGGCTCATTGCAGTCCGCGGTTGTCGTGGTGCGCACCGACAATGGTGAGGTGGTTGCGCTGACGGGCGGCAACAATGCACGCTTTGCGGGATTCAACCGGGCATTGGAAGCGGAGCGGCCGATCGGATCCCTAATCAAACCGGTTGTTTACCTGGCCGCCATCGAAAGCGGTTACAGCCTGGCCAGTATGCTGGATGACGATGCCGTGATGGTGGAGCAGGCCGGTGCACCGGTTTGGAAACCGCAGAACTACGACGGCAAGTCCCATGGGTCTGTGCGACTCATCGACGCATTGAGTTACTCATACAACATCGCGGCGGTGAGGCTGGGACTGCAGGTTGGCGTCGACCGGGTAGTCAGTCTGTTGAGAAGACTGGGGCTGAACAGGCAAGTCGAGGCCTATCCGTCACTTTTGCTGGGAGCAGTGAACATGACTCCCGTTGAAATGGCCCAATTGTACCTGGGCTTCGCCAGCGGTGGCTTTCTTATACCGTTGCGCACCACCCGCTCGGTATTGAATCAGCATATGGAGCCTTTGGCCCGTTACCCGCTGTCTTTGCAACAGGTCATCGGGAAAGAGTCAATGACGGTATTGAATGCCGGCTTGCAAGCGGTGGTATCGAAAGGCACCGCCAGGTCCCTCGGCAATAGGTTTTCCGGAAAACTCGGGCTGGCAGGGAAGACGGGAACCACGGATGGATATCGGGACAGCTGGTTCGCCGGGTACGCGGGTAATTACCTGGTGGTGGTATGGGTGGGTCGTGACGACAACAAACCGACAAAGTTGACCGGGGCGTCCGGAGCAATGCAGATTTGGGGAGACATTATGGCCAACATGCATATCCAGCCGGTTGACCTGCCCGTGCCCGGCTCCATCGAGTACGCGCAGGTCGATCAGCACGGACAGCTCGCCACAGGATGTGCCGGTGCAATCACTTTACCGTTTGCATCAAATACCATACCGGACCGGGTTGCGCCCTGTGCCAGGGACAAAAAGCGGGTCAGGAAGCCCGCTGCCAAAAAAAGCTGGCTGGAACGATTGTTCGATACGGACAGGAAATGAAAGATGGAGATGGGGTATGACCTTGCATTTTGCACAGAGTAGAAGAACACTTTGGCAACCTGCACCCAGGAGCCTGTCCCCATTTATCCACGATAAATTCAGATTATCCCTTGTATCTCCTTTACTTTGTTAGTGGTGCTGCGTAAAGCAAGTTCAACCTGCGGTACGGGGACATCCAATCCTTTTTGCACCCCCGGCCGGTTTGCCAGGTTTTGGTGCCAGCGCCACAGGTTCGGCAGATCTTCGATATCCACACCGGCCCATTGGTAACGGCGGACCCAGGGGAAGGCGGCGAAATCGGCGATGGAGAGGTCGCTTGCAAGGAACTCCGTTTCACCAAGTTGCCGGTCCAGCACTGCATAGAGACGACGCGTCTCCGATTGGTAGCGTTTTATGGCGTACGGGATTTTTTGAGGAGCGTAGCGGTAGAACACGTGGGCCTGTCCCTGCATGGGCCCGAGCCCGCCGGCCTGAAACATGAGCCATTGCAATACGCGTGATCTTTGATTGGGGTCCGCGGGAAGAAATTCTCGCGCCTTTTCGGCAAGGTAAATCAGGATTGCAGCGGATTCGAAAACCACGAAATCGTCGTTGTCGCGATCGACAATCACCGGAATGCGGCCGTTGGGATTGAGCGCCAGGAAGTCGTCCTGTTTTTGCCTTTTTGTCGAAAGTTCGACGTGATCGAACGTATACGGGATGCCGCACTCCTCGAGCATGATGGATATTTTGTACCCGTTCGGGGTTGGGGACGTATACAGATGGATCATCGACAGTACCCCGATAGCGGGCGGCCGGGGAAGTTACGGTCCGAGGACCGCCGGGGGGGCCAGTTGGCCGGGCAAGCCGAAGCCTGCTCCGCCCGCGATCGGCGCCGTGGTTGACGTGGCGCCGCTATCGGCCGGTATCCCGGCGTCCGCGGGTGCTGGTTCATTGATCGGAGTGTTATTTGGGTCATTCACCAGTAACTCAGGTTCTTCACCAGTAATCAGATCCGTTTCATCCTGTGATTTATCCGGCGCACCTGACGGGGTGGCGGATGCGTTTCCCGAGGTGGACTGAGGATCGCCCTGAACCCCGGTCTGTTCGGAGGTGTTGCGTGATCCCATTATGTTGGTGTCTGTATCAAACGTTTTCTTCTCTTCTACCTCGCACTCCCCCTCTTTGAAAGGAATGGTCTGGTAAATCGGTGAACCTCCGCCAAAAGGATTACACTTAAAAACCGTTTCCTGGGCATAGCTTAAATGGACAAAGGCTAAGCTTAGTACGAAGAAATACTTGATCAGTTTATTCATAACTTCAAAGCCCAATCTCCATTCTAGACGCCTATCAACAATGCAAAAAGTTGTATTTCGCTTGAAGGACCGTGACAAGCCATTACAATACGCGGCCTATGATGGATGAGCAATACAAACCAGACCAGATCGAACGCGGTGTACAAAGACACTGGACCGAAACCCGGAGTTTCCAGGTCACCGAGGATCCCGCCC
>CAXMTM010000175.1:0-3076 GCA_964196385.1 Arenicellales bacterium | reverse complement strand
CCCACTTCATTGCCTGATATGGCCAGACCGATGCCCCACGCACCGGCATTGAGGCCTTCCTCGATCCCGGTAAGGGTGTCGTCGATCTTGACTACCGATTGCACCGGCGAGATATCGAGCTCGAGCATGTTACGCAGCACCATATGTGGAAAAGGCCGGCCGCGTTTTACATCGCCGGCCCCAAATGTGGCGTCTGGAATATAGCCCTGCTTTTTTGCGTCCGCCTGGTTGATGGCGAGCATGCCGGGAAGATAACCGGAGGTGGAGCCGATTTTGTAACCGCGATTGCGGCATTCGGCGATGACGTCGAGTGTACCGGGGATGAGTTGTGAATATTCCGACAAGCATGCCTCCTGCATGGGAACAAAGTCTTCGAACATCCGGCTCACATCTTCCTCGGTTGGTTCGGTACCGTGAGTGTCTACCCAGCGCCGGCGCACACTGGGGATTTCGCAGATCAAACCAATATGGACCTTTTTATGGGCGCCCATCGGTATGCGTGCCTCCTCGAGGCTGATGGGCACACCGGATTTTTCGAATACCTGGCGAAAAACCACGGCGGGGGCCATGCAGCCGAAATCCATGGTGGTGCCCGCCCAGTCGAGAATGATGCAACGGATCGGGCCACGGTAAGCACGTGTGTATGTGAACTCGCGTTCATAGGTAAATTTCATTTTTATGGCGCCTTATATCAGGGATTAAAGTGCAAGCTTCAGGTTTACAGCCGGTGAACGGGGTGGAGCATAACGATTTCAAACACGGTTGCCAATGGCGTTAAAAAAAATATAAACAACGCACGGCAACCGAGTCCAGAGTGCGATTTTTTCGCCACCCCGTAAAAAATACGAGCTAACCGGATTTAAATGGCCGAGGCGGCGGTAATCAGCCCCCAGCGGTGATCCCCGGATTGGCAACGGGCGAGCTTTCCCCGCCAACTCAGTTGCAATTGTCTTCGTTCGGTCTCCGCCAGGTCGAGGTCCGCGATCTGGTCGAGATCGGACTGAAGTATTTGCATGAAGCGTGCGCTGAGGTCGATACACTCCACGTGGTCAAAACCCGCGTCCGAAACAAGCCGGGCATATTCGGTCAAAGTGTTTAGACAATAGCCCCGATCCTTCACGTAGTCGGCGAATTCTGTGTGCCACGGCTGCTCCCCGCAACAATAGTCGGTAAACAGCAGCAGACCGCCCGGGCGCAGTGAGCGCTTCAACACGGAAAAAAGACGCACCTTGTCCCGGATATGCAGAAATACATCCCTGCTGTAAACCGCATCGTAGCGTCCGGGTCGATCGAGTTCCAGACAATCACCATACTCCAGCCTGACCCTCTCCTGCAGTCCGTGAGCAACCCGTTTTCTGTTTGCCATCGCCAGCATGTTCCTGGACAGATCGATGCCGTCCACGAAAAGATCGAAGCGGGCGGCCATTAAAAACGCACTGCCACCGAGCCCGCAACCGACGTCGAGTACGCGGTTGTCCGGTTTGAGGTTCATTTTCCCGATCAACTCCAGGGCCATTTTCCGGCCGCCGGGGCTGACAAAGTCCTCACCGTAAACAGACTCGTACAGCCGGATCGATGGGGCCGTATACTGCGTGGAATCCAGAGCGTTGTGTGACATGGCGGACGTCGCCCGTCAAGGGCCCCGCTTTACCGCGTCAAGATGTATAACGAAGTCACCACTGGCCATCAATTCCTTGCACCGCTCCAGGCGTCCAACGGCATACCCCCAGAAATCATCCGCCGGGTTGTCGTTTGCGTGCTGCACGACCCCCCACAGCGTCCACAGCAAATCGCACATCGCCTTGTACATGACCATCCTGCCCGCATCGAACGCTGACGGCTCCCGACCAAAATACGCGACAAGGAATTCATGGTCCTGGTTGTCGTCAAAAGCGCCCTCCACCGACAAGTCCCCCAGATCCCACATAGGATCATTGTTCCCGGCGTATTCAAAATCAATGATATACATTGTATTCCCTGTATCGATACAGTTTTCCACCATGGGGTCGCAATGGCAGGGCACGTTCGGCAGAACATGAGTGGACAATACCGTGCGCACCTGTTCGGCGTCTCTTTGTACGCGTTCATAGCCATCCGGAACCGTGGCCCCCAACTCCTGTATAACCTTCAGGTATTGATCGATCTGCCCGAATAATTCGAACCGTCCCCTGAAGTTTTCACCGCATTGGTGAAGTTGACGAAACGCCCTCCCGGTCCGCCGGATTGCTTCGATATCACGAAACCGCGTTATATCCATAGTGACGGAGTTGTCGATGTAGCGGCAAAGCATGGTCCCGTTGTGGACATCGAAATAAATAATTTCGGCGTTAACGCCTGCTCTGGAGGCGACGGACGCGTTGTAGTACTCCGCTTCGCGATCGATATAGTCACCGGTTCCTTCGCCTGCCAGGCGCAATACAAAACAACCTTGCGGACAGTCGATTTTATAATTGCGGTTGGTCAGGCCGCCCAGGCGCCCTATTGAAATCGAAGCAGGATCCAGGTCAGCAAATTCCGGGATCACTGATAACGTCTCTAATACATCGGATTCCACGGCTGATCTCCTCAACGTTGCGTTAAATAAAGAGGCCGGTGAGTCTGTCACAGACTTCTGTTTCTCCCAAACCTTCGATCTCGACAAGCTTCCTGCTGGAAGTCATGCCGGATGAAATGCGTACACTGCCAGCAGGCAGTCCAAGCGCATCGGCCAAAAGCCGCTGTACAGCGGTGTTGGCCCTGCCTTTTTCGCGCTTCGCCCTGACCCGCACTTTCAGTGTCTTGTCCAGCCACCCCACGATACAATCGCGGGAGGATCCGGCAACTACTTTGACTGACAGCTTCATCGAAAGTCAAAAATAGGGACCATTTCATTTCCCTGCAACAGCGTGCACATGGCAAACATAGATTATGTTCTGTCGAGGTTCCAATTGTACTTTTTGTTCGAGTGCGGCGATCGTATCCGTCAAGGTCTTACTTTTTACCGACGCTTGCTGTTGTGGCAGGATCGTCACACGGTAACCCCGTGACTCCATCCAACGAACTACACTGATGGGCCGATGGGGCAGGCTGGGATGAA
>CAXMTM010000174.1:0-11892 GCA_964196385.1 Arenicellales bacterium | reverse complement strand
CCTGCACTGTGAACGCAGTGTGGTCAGGCCGGCAACGGGCCACGCCGGTCGGTGGTCTCGTGTGTGCATAGAGGCATGCAAACAAAGCCACAATCCATTTCTCCCCAGAATCAGCCCGGTGGCATCGCCCGCAGCATTCGCCAAAAGGATGAGGCATGACAATATTACTATGTTTGTAGCGGAAGCCGGAGGTTCTCCAATGGTGCCTGCCGCTCAATTTGTTACCGTGGCGATATGTATCGGTCCTGAAGGTGGTTTTTGCGATTTAGAAAAAACACAGCTTGTTGAAGCTGGAGCCCAACATCTCTCGCTGGGCCGGAATATCCTGCGTGTCGAAACGGCTGCCGTAGCGGCGGTCAGTTCATTTCGAATGTGACGGGGTCAGACCTTGCATCTTGCAACGTTGTTGCAAACGCTGCAAGATGCAAGGTCTGACCCCACTTAGGAGCCGGGAAAAATGAGCGATCTTGAATCAAGACATTGTGAAGCGTGCCGTGCCGATGCCCCCAGAGTGACCCAGGATCAATTCGATGAATTGAAACCGGAAATTCCCGAGTGGAATATGGTCGAGGTGGACGGCGTGAAGCGATTGACCCGTTGCTACAAGTTCGGGAACTTTGAGCGGGCGTTAGAGTTTACCAACAAGGTCGGCGCCATTGCCGAACAGGAAAATCATCACCCCGCTATATTGACCGAGTGGGGCAGGGTAACGGTAACCTGGTGGACGCACAAAATAAGGGGATTGCACGTCAACGATTTTATTATGTGCGCCAGGACCGATGCCCTGGAGATCAGGGCAACGCCCTGATCCGCTCGATCTGTGAATGCAGGTTGCTGACAGTAGTTTCCAGTTCGTCGGCCCGGACGCGTTCGCCGGCAACCACATCGGGAGGGGCCTTTTCCACGAAATTCGGGTTGTCGAGTTTGGACTGTACCCGGATCTTGTCCTTAATTGCCTTGACGTGTTCCCTTTCGAGGCGCGACAGTTCCGCTGCCTTGTCGATCAGGGTACCCAGCGGCACCAAAATCTTCATCTGCCCCACCAGGGCTGTGGCCGGGGATTCCGGGATGTTCCGGTCATCAACCATCGCTACGCTCTCGAATTTTCCGAATCGTGTCAGGTAGTCAATATTGCGTAGCAAGAACTCCTCGTCATCGGGGCTGGCATCCTGCAACAGGACGGTAACCGGTTTGTTGGGGTCGATGTTCATCTCGCCTCTGATATTGCGCACCCCTCCGATCACGGCCTGTACCCACTGCATCTCGGTTAGCGCCGACTTGTCGATCTTGCCGGGGTCGGGCTGCGGGTAGGGCTGGGTCATGATGGTATCGCCGTTTTTTCCGGCCAGGGTTGCGACATCCCGCCACAGTGCATCCGTAATGAATGGTATGACGGGGTGCAACAGCCTTAATGACGCTTCCAGGACCCGTACCAGAGTCCGGCGTGTTGCCCGTTGTTGTTCGGGGCTGGCGGTGTCGCTGGTGAGGACGACCTTGCTGAGTTCCAGATACCAGCTGCAATAGTCGTTCCACACGAACTGGTAGAGGGCTTGTGCCATGTGATCGAAACGATAGCCCTTGATCGCCTGGTGAGTCTGTTCCTCGACCAGTTGCAATTGTGAAACTATCCATCGGTCGGCCAGACTCGGTTGCAGTTCCCCGCCGTCCAGGCCACAATCTTTGCCCTCGGAATTCATCAGTACGAAGCGGGCAGCATTCCATAGCTTGTTGCAGAAGTTCCGGTAGCCGCCGATACGGCCCAGATCGAAATTTATGTTGCGGCCGGTTGACGCCAGGGAGGCAAAAGTATAGCGCAGCGCGTCGGTGCCGAAGGCGGGAATGCCATCGGGGTAATCGTTGCGGGTCTGGGTATCTATTTTTGGGGCCATTCGCGGTTGCATCAGGCCGCTGGTCCGTTTGATTACCAGTGAGTCCAGGTCGATCCCGTCAATGAGGTCCAGCGGGTCAAGCACGTTGCCTTTGGATTTGGACATTTTCTGGCCGTGTGCATCCCGTACCAGGCCGTGTACATAGACCTCGTGGAATGGTATATCACCCATGAACTTCAATCCCATCATGATCATCCTGGCCACCCAGAAGAAGATGATGTCGAACCCCGTTACCAGTACGTTGGTGGGATAGAAAGTATTCAGAGCCTCTGTTTTCTCAGGCCATCCCAGAGTTGAGAATGGCCACAATGCCGAGGAGAACCAGGTATCGAGTACGTCAGGGTCCCGGGACAGTTCCACTTGTGCGCCATACGTCTCCCTGGCCATGGCCGCAGCTTCCTCTTCGTTTCGTGCCACAAATATATTGCCATCGGCGTCGTACCAGGCGGGGATACGGTGGCCCCACCAGAGTTGCCGCGAGATGCACCAGTCCTGGATGTTTCGCATCCAGTCGAAATAGGTGTGCGACCAGTTTTCTGGCACGAACCTGATGCGACCGTCCTCGACGGCCTTGATGGATTCCTCGGCCAGAGGCGCCGTCTTGACGAACCATTGATCGGTCAGGTAGGGCTCGACGACTTCGCCGGTCCTGTCACAGCGCGGGACCATGAGTTTGTGGTCCTCTATACCCTCGAGCAGGCCCTGTTGGCGGAGGTCTTCCACGATTTTATCTCTGGCCGCGTATCGGTCCAGCCCGTGATAAGGTGTTCCGGGCAGAACGACAGCGGCATTCGGATCGAAAATGTTTATCTGCTCGAGGCCGTGCCTCTGGCCGATTTCATAGTCGTTAAAATCGTGCGCGGGGGTGATTTTTACGCAGCCTGATCCAAACTCCGGGTCCACATAGTCGTCTGCAATGATGGGGATCTCTCTGCCCAGCAGGGGAAGCCGTGCTTTTTTGCCTACCAGTTCACTATAGCGTGCATCTTCCGGGTGCACCGCCACTGCAGTATCGCCGAGCATGGTTTCGGGACGGGTGGTCGCCACCACCAGGTATTTGCCAGGTTCATCCACTACCTCATAACGCAGGTGCCACAGATGGCCGGATTCTTCTTCGGAAACGACTTCGAGGTCCGAAACCGCGGTATGCAGTTTAGGATCCCAGTTGACCAGACGCTTGCCACGGTAAATAAGTCCCTCGTTGTACAGCCGGATGAATACTTCCTGCACGGCGCGGGACAATCCGTCGTCCATGGTGAATCGTTCACGTTGCCAGTCCAGGGAGGCGCCCATCCTGCGCAACTGCCTGGTTATGGTGCCGCCCGATTCTTTCTTCCACTCCCACACGCGATTGACGAATTCGTCCCGCCCCAGATCGTGTCGGCTCTGGTTGTTTTGCGCCAGTTGCCGTTCTACGACCATCTGGGTGGCAATTCCTGCATGATCCATGCCTGCTTGCCACAGGGTTTTTCGGCCGCACATGCGATGATATCGAATTAACGCGTCCATCACGGTGTCCTGAAACGCGTGGCCCATGTGCAGACTGCCCGTAACGTTGGGCGGGGGGATCATGATGCAGTAGGGTGTGCCCGTGCCTGTCGGTGCAAACCAGCCTTGTTGTTCCCAACTGTCGTAAAGTTCCTGTTCTATCGACGCCGGGTCATAGGCTTTGTTCAACTGTTTAGCTGGCATACCATTAGAGGCTCACAAAATAAAGACTCACAAAAGCGACGTATTATACGCGAGCCCCGTTCGGCCTGCGGAAAAATGGGGGCTATGATTTCTTGTCCAGCAGTGAAGTCAGAAATGTACGCAGTCGTTGTTCCCTGGAAGGGTCCAGAGCGGGCAGGGTATATTGTACGAGTCGATTTCTGAAGTCCTCGATGCACAGGTCCACCAGCGGTGTCGTATGGGCATGGGCGGCGGTGTGGGCGCCAGCGGGCATGAAGACAACATTGTTGAGTACCGGAATGGTATCTGTGGAAGTGACGTCCGGTTCATCCCGGGTAGCATCTTCCATCTGGTTGTCAACTGCAGGCCGTGATTCGCCAGGCCTGATTTCAGAAGCCTCCAGAACCAGGGTGGCCGCGTTGTCGTCCGACGGTTCGAGTGATTCGTCTTCGGGGGTATGCGCAGGAGTACCGGCTGGTTCTTCGGTGGACATGTCCACGTCGAAATCCCAGGTCAGGTGCTCCTCGCTGACAACGGAGTGTGCTGCTGTGCCGAGGGATGGGTCTGCAACTTGTGCCTCGAACATTGCGGGCGGTTTTGGTGGTAAATTATTCTCTTCCCTTTGTTTTGAGGGGCCTTCGTCCAACAGGGTCTGCAGCGAGCGCAACGTTTCGGTCAGCGCATTGTCTGCATCGGCTTTTCTTCTGCGTTTGAACCACATTGTCAATAAACGTTGATCTGGTGGGTTTCCAGGGTACAACCCTTATCCCGGTATACCCGGTAACGGTCTCGGGCCCGGGCTTTGTCCTGCGGAGTATTATCCACCAATTCCACCACGCGCGGGTACTGATCGTAGTGTTCGGGGACCTCATCCAGTAAGGAGATTAACACGTTGAAGCCGCTGTTTGGGGGAGGGAGTTGGCCAATAGTGACCGGAAACCCGGTCCCGCTGCCCCGGGAATCGTGCAGGCCATGAGGTATAAAGGCGCTTTGATCGAACGTCCACATCAAATCGTCGAGGATTCTGGCCTGTTCCAGGTCCGGTATTTGCACGAATATGGTGTGACCCAGGGCATGAATTTTCTTGCACAACCGGCACGTTACCCGCAACCTGCCATCCGCAACCTGCTGATCAAGCAGGTAAAAGTCAATCTGCGGCACCTCGCTACCGCGAACGGTTGATCAGAAACCGCGTGAGCAGGGGAACCACCCGGCCTGTGGCCCCCTTGGCCCTGCCTCCGCTTCGCCATGCTGTTCCGGCAATATCGAGATGCGCCCACTTGAATGACTCGGTAAAGCGGGAAAGGAAGCATCCGGCGGTGATCGACCCGGCCGCGGGACCGCCTATGTTAGCCATATCGGCGAAATTACTGTCCAACTGTGACTGGTAGTCCTGCCATAACGGTAACTGCCAGGCCCGGTCCAGGCTGCTGTCGCCGGCGGCGAGCAGTTCATCAGCAAGCTCCTGGTCATTCGCCATCAATCCGCTCGCATGGTGGCCGAGGGCGACGACGCATGCGCCCGTCAAAGTGGCTATATCGATGACGGCGGCCGGTTTGAATCGTTTGGTATAGGTCAATGCGTCACACAGTATCAGGCGCCCTTCGGCATCGGTGTTGAGAACCTCGATAGTCTTGCCGGAGAGGCTGGTAACCACGTCGCCCGGTTTGTTGGCATCCCCATCGGGCAGGTTTTCGGAACTGGGGATGACGCCAACGATGTTGATGGGTAGTTTTAGTTCGGCAGCAGCGACCAGGGCGCCAAAAACACTTGCGGCACCGCACATATCGTATTTCATCTCATCCATTTTGGAGGCGGGTTTGAGTGAAATACCCCCGGCGTCGAAGGTAAGGCCCTTGCCCACCAGGGCGACCGGTGGTTGTGTTTTCGGTCCCGCGTGGTACTCCATAACGATGAGTTTCGCCGGTTGTCTGCTCCCGCGCGATACGGACAGCAGTGCGCCCATGCCGAGTTTTTTCATTTCCGGCTCGCCAAGAATTTTTACCTTGATGGCGTATTTTTTTTGCAGGTTGCGGGCCTGGCGGGCGAGATATCCGGGGGTGCAAATATTCCCTGGCAGGTTAGCCAGGTCTCTGGCCAGTTCTACTCCGCTGTGTACGGCCTGTCCCTGGGCCATGCCTCGCCGCGCCAAGTCTGCTTGTAATTTTGTGTTAACGGCGAGAGTGACGCCAATGTTCTGTTTTTTTTCCTGTTTGCCGCCGTGGGCATATTTATAAACCGCTCCCCCCATTGCTTCCACCAGGTGTCTGGCCCTGGATTCAAGGTCACAATTTTTCACTTCGTCGGCAAGCATCCACACCATTGCGGCTTTTATGTTCATTGTCTGCAGTTTTCTGACCGCGGCAGCGCACGCTGAGCGGTATTTGCGGGCGTCCAGATCCGCAGGTTTACCGTAGCCGACCAGCAGCAACCGCTCGCACTGCAGACCGGGCGGGTCAAACAAGACGAGTACTTCACCATTTTTACCCTGAAAATCACCGTTATCCACGAGTCTCGACAACATACCCTGAGTCAGCGTGTCCAGTTTCAGGGCCAATCCTTGCCGTTGTTCAGATTGTGCGACTCCGAATACGCAGCAGGAGCCGAGCTTGTTTTTAAGTTTGCTTGTTTTTACCGAGAATTTCACAGATATGCCCGTTTTCATTTGGTTTGGTGTAGTTTAAAGTTCCAGCCCGGAAAATCATAAATTGCGCAAAATTGTGCGGGCCACTGGTTTCACAAGGGGGGGTTCACAAGGAATGCCGAAGAAGTAGCTTATCAGTTACACCGGTCGACTGAGGAAATAATTTTTGTGGGAGCGATAGACCAGCAGGATTGTGCATGATTTGCGACTATTCGGATCAGTAATGTTTTTTCCGGACGACAGCAGAAACCGAACAATAAACCAGTAAGGCATGCGAACTACTGATCGCAGGTGTATGGGATTGTCCTTTATTTAATGCGACTTTTGTCAAAAAAAACAGATAACCGATTATGATAGTCGATCGTGCCCTGGTGCGGGAGGTCTTGCAAACCAGCGTTGCCGTAACGTTTGTCATCCTCAGTATATTCGTCGTCGTCCGTTCCCTGGGATTCCTTCAGCAAGCGGTGAGGGGAGATGTTCCGGTGGAAGCCGTATTGATCCTGGTGGTGCTGAAAATGGTGGGTTATCTGGATGTTATTATCCCGTTGATGATGTACATCGCACTGTTGATGGTCCTGGGCCGATGGAATCGCGACAATGAGATGATCGTTCTGGCGGCGTGCGGGCTCAGCCCCGTTTATTTTCTCAGGCCGCTGCTGGTGTTGGTCTTCATTGTGGGGAGCGTTGTCGCTTTATTTTCTTTCTGGCTGACCCCGCTTGCCATCACCAAGGGTTTCGACGTGGAGCAGGAATACCGGAACCGGAGCGAAGTTACCGGCATCATCCCGGGCACTTTTATGGAAACCAGGAAGGGCAGCGGAGTGTATTTCGTTGAAGTGTTCGACCGGGAAGCCGATCGTTACGAAAATATTTTCGTTTACAAATCTTCTTTCGGAAAAGAAGGCGTCGTGGTGTCCAAGTATGCATTCCAGCGCACCGACGAACTTACCGGCGATCAGTTCCTGGTGCTGAACAACGGCACTCGCTACGAGGGAAATCCGGGCCAGCCGGACTATCGGATTATGGATTTCGAAAGCTACTCTCTGCGTATTGAGCCCAGATCCTACGTTTCCTCGTTACCGCCAGTGAAGGGCCGTCCTACCACGGTGATCTATGCCGATGCCCACCCGGCGTTGAAGAGTGAATGGCATTGGCGCGTTGCCAAGGTCATCATTGTGCCGGTGCTGGCGGTATTCGCGTTGTCCTTCAGTTTTGTCAATCCAAGGCAGGGCCGCCTGCCCAGTATGATCATGGCCTTCATGGCTTATTTTCTCTATACCAATGTGCTGGGGTTTGCCGTGGCCATGCTGAGCAGGAGCCGGATCGATCCCGCCGTGGGATTGTGGTGGGTGCACGCAATTTTTCTGTTCATCGCGGCCGTGTTCTTGTACCGCCGTCAGAAGAATCTGTCTCTGTTCCCGGTGCCCAGGTTGAGAATTCCACGGTTTCGATCCCGCACCGCCTGAGTATGCGCATCCTCGACGCCTATATAGCCAGGCAGATTCTGTACCAGGTACTGATGGCGGTATCGGTGCTGGTCGGGTTGTTCACGTTTCTGACATTCATCGATCAAATGTCGGATATCGGTACCGGCAATTATGGAGTGCTGGACGCCATGCGTTTCGTCATCTTGTCGATCCCCAGAATACTGTATGAAATATTCCCGATGTCCGCGCTGCTGGGCTCTATCCTGGGCATGTCGGCACTTGCTGTGGACTCTGAACTGGTGGTGATCCGGGCGGCGGGGGTGTCGGTAATGCGACTCACAGGATCGGTGCTGAAGGTGGGCGGGATGTTGGCCCTGGTGGCCGTCGTCATCGGGGAACTGGTGACGCCGTTTTCGGAAACAATGGCCCAGCGGGGGCGCGCGCAAGCCCTGAGGGAGAACATCAATCAGCAATCCGATTTCGGATTATGGATGCGTGACCACAAATCTTACGTGAATGTGGGAGAGGTTTTGCCCGACCTTACATTGCTCAATGTGAGAGTGTTCGAATTCGATGACAACGGACGATTGCGTTCCCTCGTTTTCGCGGACAGCGGCAGTTATGTGAACGAGTCACAACGCTGGCGCCTGCAGGGAATCGTACAGACGCTGATCGACAAGGAAAACGTCCTTTCACAGACCGCACGCGCAGCTTACTGGAGTACCGACGTAACCACGGACATCCTGTCGGTGTTCATGATCCGGCCAGACCAGTTGTCGGCATACCAGCTTTACAAGTACATCAGCCATTTGCAGGACAACGGACAGGAAACGGAGACCTATGAACTGGCGTTCTGGGCCAAAATCGCGACGCCCCTGGCGACCGCGGTCATGGTGATACTGGCCATCCCCTTCGTGTTCAGAAGTGTGCGCAGCGGAAGTTACGGCGGCAGCCTGTTCGTTGGTATTATGCTGGGACTGTCGTTTTTCGTGCTGGACAAGGGCTTCGGTCTGATCATCCAGATTTTTGACATCTCGCCACTGCTGGGGGCATTTCTGCCCACCATGTTGTTCGCGTTGCTGGGTATGTTTTTTATTCGGCGCGTCATCTGATTTACACGCGTGTACACGCTGTCTCAAATATTATTCAATTCATATTCGGATTTTCAGGACTTGCTGGAACGTTTTGGAATCAAGGACAGCCGGGTAGCGGACATTCGGTCGTGCCAGGCGAGTCTTTCCTCATCGAACAGTATCCACAAATAACCCAGGCCCAGGGCAGACCAGGACAGCATCGCACCGAAGAAGCGGATTACAGCGGGCCGCCAGCCAATGGGCCCGCCGTCAACACCGGTTAGCTTCAGCCGCCATGCTCGCATGCCCAGGGTCTGGCCACCGTGAGTCCAGAACCAGCTAAAAAACAGCAAACACGTCGATATCAAATAAACCCGGGTCAGCATGTTCACCCACCAGCTTTCGCGGATTACCTCCGGAATCAACGGTAACGGGAGTCCGGCCAGAAACAGAACGCCGCAAAGTAACAAGCCGTCATACAGGATCGACGCCATTCTTCTTATCAGGCTGGGTGGTGAAGTCTTAACGTTCACGGGAGGGGTTGCGATAAGTGTTACAAGGTGTCGGCAAGTAGCCAGGCCGGTGTGTCCAGCCTGAGCGGAGGTGTAAAGTTTTACACATTTTCATAAAACTGTAATGAGAAAGCGGGATTAACGCACAAGGTTTGTAAATTAAATTAATTAAGCGTCGTAACGTATTGATATTAAAAATATTAGGTGGATTGCATACTTTTTAATCAATTTTACACAACATCAACGAACGTCGACAGGTTGATGTGTAGTACGTAGTTTATCAACAGAGTTATCCACAGATTTTGTGGGTAAGTATAAATACGGACTATTCATAAATCTGCGCAAAGATTGCGCAGGCCATGGTTTGTATATACAAGGGGTGTCACAGGGAACAACCGAATAAATATTGTTGGTTCTGGCCGACTGAGGAAATATTTCTTGTGGAATCAAGAGACAAGCGAGATTGTGCATGATTTGTGAAATGTCCGGGTTACTTTGCGGTCCGATTCTTTTTAGAATCCGGTAATGACTCACACAAAGCAGGCATCCACATGAAATCACAACCAGATGAGCACCCCCCGGGTTCCTATCCGTCCGCGGAAAAGTCGGTACCCTGGGACGACCCTTTTTTGCTGAGCGAGCAACTGAGCGAGGATGAGCGTCTCATTGCAGACAGCGCCCGCAGCTACAGTCAGGAACGGTTATTACCCAGGGTCAAGGAGGCTTTCAGGCATGAGAATTTCGACAGAGACATCATGTCCGAGATGGGAGAAATGGGATTGCTGGGCGTAAACTTACCCGAGCCCTTCGGGAGTGGGGCCAGCTACGTGTCCTATGGACTGGTTGCCCGTGAAGTCGAGCGGATTGATTCCGGTTACAGATCGGCCATGAGCGTTCAGTCGAGCCTGGTCATGTATCCTATCTATGCATACGGGAACGATAGCCAACGGCAAAAATATCTACCCAGGCTGGCCAGCGGAGAGTGGATTGGCTGCTTCGGGTTGACCGAGCCCGATCATGGGTCTGATCCCGGCGGCATGAAATCCAGGGCTCGGCTGGTGGACGGTGGCTATCTGTTGTCAGGCAGCAAAACGTGGATCACCAACGCTCCCGTCGCCGATGTCATGGTAGTCTGGGCGAAGGACGAAGATAGCGTGATCCGGGGCTTTATACTTGAAAGGGGTATGGACGGGTTGTCCACTTCCGTCATTGAAGGAAAATTTTCGTTGCGAGCATCTGTAACCGGCGGCATCACCATGGATGAAGTATTTGTCCCTTCCGCAAACGTGCTGTCCGGGGCCAAAGGCCTGAAAGGCCCGTTTGGTTGTCTGAACCGGGCTCGCTTCGGAATCGCGTGGGGCTGTATGGGTGCTGCTGAATCCTGCTGGCATGCTGCACGAAACTATACCCTGGACAGAAAACAGTTTGGGCGCCCACTGGCGGCCAATCAATTGATCCAGAAGAAACTGGCCGATATGCAGACCGAAATTTCACTGGGCCTGCAGGGGGTTCTGCGGCTGGGACGGATGATAGACAATGGTCAGGGGGCCCCGGAACTGATCTCCCTGATGAAGCGCAACAATTGCGGCAAGGCGCTGGATATTGCGCGTATGGCACGGGATATGCACGGTGGAAACGGCATTTCGGATGAGTACCACGTTATTCGTCACATGATGAATCTTGAAACAGTAAACACCTATGAGGGCACCCATGATATCCATGCACTGATTCTGGGCCGGGCGCAGACCGGCATACAGGCATTTACCGGGTGAGTCGTCAGTCAGGACGGATTGCCTTGAACAATGCCATAAGATCTGATTGTTGATCCGGAAACCGCCACTGCTGGCGCGGTATGGGCAAGGGGTCGAGCCACAGCACCTCGCTTATTTCGCTGATTCCGGAAGCGGGGACGGTGAGCGTATCGGAAACGCTGACGGGGTCAGCCGGTTGGCATCGGAACAATCGAAATCCGTTGTCGTATTCCTTCAGCAATTCGTGCACGGTCACGGTAAACCCGGTTTCCTCCAAAGTTTCCCGGTAGGCCGTGCACGATGCCGCCTCCGATTCTTCTGAATATCCGGCAGGGATCCCCAGTTTGCCTCCAAACCTGTGACGAACCGTCAACAGCTTGTTTTCCATTTTTATCAGGCAGCCGGCGGCGAACGCGATATCGTTCTTGTCGGACGTGGTGTGCTCCGCGGGGCACGCGGCAAAACCCACGGACACGGCACCAAACATCGATAAACACGCAAGCATACAAATTGACAGGAGGCGGATGTAAAATCTGGCCGGAATTTCCGCCCAGGTCTGCGCGCCTGTAATTATGTGTAAACACCTGGATTTAGTCACAATAATCCGTCCATTGTAGAATCAGGTTCAGCAAAGACGGGGGTTGACAGCGGATTGGCTCAATACAGCCGCAGAAAAATTCCCGATCTCATCTTGGGGTCGAAGTAAGTGGATTTGGGGGGCATGACTTCGCCGCTGTCGGCTACCTGCATGAGTTCCTCTATAGAGGTTGGATGGCAGGCAAAGGCGACCGCCCAACCGTTGTTGAGGCGCTGCTCCAGCCCGCTCATTCCCAGATCTCCGGTTACATAACCCAGGCGTTCATCCAGGCGCGCGTCCTTTATGCCGAGTATTGGGGCCAGGAGTCTGTCCTGTAAAATGCTGACA
>CAXMTM010000173.1:0-4546 GCA_964196385.1 Arenicellales bacterium | reverse complement strand
TGCCGGCCTCCGCCTCGACCCATACGCAGCGCATGTCTGGTATCACCTCACAGTTCCCGTCGGCCTGTACACCGCCACAGGGGCCGTTCTGCAGTTGCTTCGGGCAATTCATCGGGCACGACATGCCGGTATTGCCAAGGGCGCAACGCCCACACATCTGACAATCGAAAAGAAATCCTTTCACGTTGCGCTCGATGAACGTAATGGGTTTTTCCACCCTGTCATATCCGATTTTAAGCCACAGGGGATGCAGCGCATCGAGGATTCCCTCGAACAAGTGATACAGGCTCTCCAGAAACTTCGCATGCCGGACCGACCATCGGCGCACTGCGTACACTAGGAGCCGACGCCCTTGGCTCTCACCAAGCGCAACAGTTTTTCGTCGGAGTACAATTGCTCCAGGCGGTCTGCCTCAGCCTGTGCCGCAATCACCGGATCTCCCTCACAGGCACTTCGCTCACGCCGCCATTCCGATAGGTAAGCGTCGCTGCTGCCCTTTCCGGCACGCATCGCGGCCCTGTCCACTGCTTCCTGGAACCGGTTCGACAGCATTCGTTTTACTTTTTTTCGGCCTTTTTTTACTATGACCTGCGCCGGGATGTCCCGCCAGTATACAGTTATTAATTCAGCCACTAACAACTCCTCGAGATAGCGTCAAGATTTTGACAAAAAATACAGGAAGAGGACCCAGGGACAGGTCCCCGAAAATCAGAATGGGCTAACCCGAATGTCAGAAATCATGCACGGTCTCTCTGGTCCATTGGTCACATAAGGCATATTTCATCTGTCGGGCGGTATCACTGCTACGACACTCCTTCGGAGTTTTCCCTGTGAAACCCCTTATGAAACCAATGGCCTGGTGAGATCAATGCCCGCACGGGCTTTGCACGGATTTTTGAACAACCGGGCTGATGTAATCAGCCCCTCAGTCTGTACGTTGTTTAGCGTGCAGCGCGGCGTGCTTCAACCCTGGACGACGCAGTTTCAACGGCAACCGCCGCATCACGGCAGTACGCGTCCGCGCCTATCGCCTCACTGAACTCTTCGTTCAGCGGCGCACCCCCCACCAGTACGATGTAATCGTCACGCATGCCCTTTTCTTTCAGCGTATCGATCACAACTTTCATATAAGGCATGGTGGTGGTCAACAATGCCGACATACCGAGGATCTCCGGTTTGTGCTCCTCGATCGCCGCCAGATAATTTTCCACCGGGTTATTGATGCCGAGGTCGATCACCTCGAAGCCTGCACCCTCCAGCATCATGCCCACCAGGTTCTTGCCGATGTCGTGGATATCGCCCTTGACGGTGCCGATCACCACCTTGCCTACCTGCTCTGCGCCTGTTTCCGCCAGCAGGGGACGCAGAATCACCATTCCACCCTTCATGGCATTCGCGGCCAGCAGCACTTCGGGCACGAACAATATACCGTCGCGAAAATCGATGCCGACAATCCGCATGCCCGCTACCAGGGCGGTATTGAGTACTTTATCCGGCCCCCAACCACGTTCGAGGAGAATATTCGTCCCCTCCTCGATTTCCTCTTTCAACCCATCGTAGAGGTCGGCGTGCATCTGCTCTACTAGTTCATCATCCGGGAGTTCAGAAAGGATTATCTCCTCGTCTTCGTCCAATTCATCGTCAGGTAAGTGATCAGTTTCGGCCATTTCCAGAACTCGTTAGCGGTTAGATTGCGCAGTTCAACTCGCGCAAGAGGTTAGGCTTAGCACACACGTCATGCTGGCACACTGGCGACACGTTGTATACGGAAAGCGACACAATTAACCCGCAATTCTCACGGGCTGGCGATTTGATCGCGCACAGACCTCCTCTATCCAGTGAGGAACGCACTAATACTCCCTGGCACTGTCAACCAGATACCGCCAAAGATACTCGGCAAAACTCCATCTCACCTGAATATCGAAAACAGGTGCGTCGTCGACGCAGTGGAGCAGAATACTGGCGTGGCCGAAACAGGTCTGGGCACACGCGCCCGTTTCAAAAACCCTGGGCTGGACATCAAAGGGCGTGCCCTTGCTCAGTACCTCGCGGGCTTTGTCGCCGGACAACCGGATCACAAAGTAATAGTCACTGACATCGGTGACCGCAGCATGTCGTCCGCGCAGCGATTCCTGCAAGCGCGACACTACCTCGTGTTGCTCATCCTGCGCGCAGTGCACCAGCCACTCATCGGGACCCAGCCAGTAAACCGTGTATTGGTCGTTGAACGCAACGGTGTTGGGCGCAACAGGCAGATCCACATCCAGGGCTGTGTTGATGGCCGAGGCAAATACCGGGTCATCTTTATCGCCCCTCAGGTTCACTTTGCCGATATACGCGCGCTCGCTCAACACTATTCCAGCCTGCGCCGGCGGCAAACCCGCCAGCGGAGAAAAACGCGTGGGCTGGAATGATTCAGTCACGGGCACGGGCTCCGTCTTTATCGAAAAAAACAGCATCAGTGACAGTAGCGCCGACCACACGACCGTCTATCAACTTCAGGTTGACTTGCTCACCCATCTTGTTCCTGCCATCCTTGATCAGTGCCAGGGCAATGGAACGCCCCACATTCGGGCTCATATAACTCGAAGTTACGTGACCCAACATAGGCATCGGCGGCTTATCCTTCACTTCAGCAACGACATGGGCACCCTCCGGCAACACCTCGTTGGGATCTGCCGTCAGCAAACCGACCAGTTGTTTGCGGCCCGGCCTGGCGGTATCGCTGCGAAACAGCGAGCGCCGCCCGATGAAGTCCTCTTTTTTCTTCGACACTATCCAGTCCATACCGAGATCATCGGGCGTGACCGAACCATCGCTATCCTGCCCCACGATGATGAATCCCTTTTCGGCGCGCAATACATGCATGCTCTCGGTGCCATAGGGACACAGATCGTATTTGTCACCATGTTTCATAAACTGTTTCCACAGATACAGTCCATAGTGCGCCGGTACGTTGATCTCAAATGCCAGCTCCCCGGTAAAACTGATCCTGAACAGACGCGCCGGAATACCTGCAACAAGCCCTTCGCGCATGGACATGAACGGAAAGCTGTCCTGATCGAGGGGCATGTCCGTCAGTTCCGCCAGCAAATCCCTCGCCGCGGGTCCGCTGATGGCGACAACCGCCCACTGCTCGGTTACGCTGGTACAGTACACTTCCTTATCGGGCCATTCCGTCTGTAACCATTCTTCCAGCCAGGTCAACACGCGAGCTGCGCCGCCGGTGGTGGTGGTCATATGATAGTGGTTTTCGCCGATGCGGGTGGTTACGCCATCGTCGAATACCATGCCGTTTTCGTTGAGCATCAATCCGTAACGGCAACGCCCGGTTTCGAGCTTGCTCCATGCGTTGGTGTAAACCATGTTGAGCAACCACGCGCAGTCCCGGCCTTGCAGATCGATCTTACCCAGGGTGCTGGCGTCCACTATGCCGACGGAATTACGTGCCGCCCTGCATTCGCGCTGAACGGCCTGGTCCATATTTTCGTTGTTCCTCGGGAAATACCTGGGCCGCTTCCAGTCGCCCACATCCTCATACACCGCGGCATTCTGGTCGTGCCAGGGGTGGATGGCGGTCTTGCGCTCCTGCAAGAACAACTCGCGGCGGTTTTGCCCGACCACGGCGCCGAAAGTCAGTGGCGTATAGGGCGGCCTGTAGGTGGTGACCCCGATCGACTCTATCGGTTCCCCGCGCAGTTCCGATAGCACACCCAGCGCGATCAGGTTGGAGGTCTTGCCCTGATCCGTCGCCATGCCGGTGGTGGTATAGCGCTTGAGGTGGTCGGCCGAACTGAATCCCTCCCGCACCGCCAGATGCAGGTCCCCTATGGTGGAATCGTTCTGCGGCTCGTGGAAATGTTTCCTGGGGCCACGGCCGATTGGGTGTTCACAGGGTATAGCCCATATCACGCGCATGGGCCCTTCGGTGGTGGCGGCCACCCTGGCCATCGTCGGTAACGAACTCTCGAATCCGGCCTCTACGGCCGCCCCGTGGCCCGCCCGGAATCCTTCTTCCAGGCATTCGTTCAGACCGAAACTGCCGTTGCACGCCCCCGCATTGTAGTGCGGGTTGATGCTGACTCCCGCAGCAGGTACAAAGCCTGCAATGTCGTCATTGAATACCAGCTTTCCGCGTGCCTGACTGTGCAGGTGCACGGTCGGAGTCCAACCCCCGGAGGTGGCCACAACATTGCAATCCAATGTGGTCTTGGAAGAACCGACTACGCCGTCCCCGGCCTCATTCAGCCGCATGATCTCCACACCGCGGACTTCCGTTCGACCGCGCACTGCCGTAATTGCACTGCCGCGATGGACCATGATTTTGGCCTGTTCCGCCTGCCCGACCAGTTCACCCCCGGGATGGGTCCGTATATCCACCACCGTAACCAGCGCCCCGCCGGCACTGGCGTCTATGGCCGTACGATAAGCGCTGTCGTTATTGGTGAATACGACCAGGCCGCGAGCCGGCATAACGGAATAACGTGTGATGTAACTTTGAACCGCGCCGGCCAGCATGACACCGGGCCGGTCATTATCAGCGAAC
>CAXMTM010000172.1:0-2753 GCA_964196385.1 Arenicellales bacterium | reverse complement strand
CGCCGAACTGAATCCTTCCAGATCAGGCACGAGCAAAACATCTTCCGGGCCTAGCAGCATTATTTGCCTTTCGGTATTTCTGCGGGTGAGGAAACTGGTCAGCTGCTCGGTCACGCTGAGCACCGATTTCAGTTGCTCCTCCTTCAACAGTGGTGATGAAATGTCCACCGCGATAATGATATCCGCCCCCATCTCACGCACTACGCTGACCGGAAGATTGTTGGCCATTCCACCGTCTACCAGCAGGAGCCCGTTCAAACGGATCGGCGCAAAAACGCCGGGTATGGACATACTGGCACGCAAAGCATCGGGCAGGCTCCCTGCCGACAGGATGACCTCTTCACCGCTGACCAGGTCGGTCGCGACGGCACGAAACGGGATTGGCAGTCGATCAAAATCATCGACGTCATTAACGATGCGTAAAATACGGTGAAAAATCTGATCGAGGTGCTGGCCCTCTATCACCCCCAATGGCAACTGGATGCTGCCTTTATTGAATCCAAGCCGATAAGGAATCATGAAATTGGACTCGAGCTCTTTTTTACGCATGGTCTCATCACGACGGGACGGTCGATCGGAAAGCGCAGCACTCCAGTCCATGCCGAGCATCAATTGCTTGATTTCATCCGCGGAATAACCCGCTGCATAAAAGCCACCGACGATGGCGCCCATGCTGGTGCCGGCGATGTAGTCGATTGGAATATCCATCTCCTCCAGGGCTTTCAAAACACCCACGTGGGCACCACCGCGTGCACCCCCGCCACTGAGCGCGAGCCCGATTTTCGGACGTTCCCGGTCAAGGGCAACTGTACTGTCTCCCGTTTCGTTGGTGTCACCGCCGGCATGCAGCGGAAACAGCTGAGCAAGCAACAGCAACAGGACGACAATTTTAGGGCGGGTCATGGTGGACTCCGATCAGGAAGGTAAAAGAAAGATTATAACGAACACAGACAAACCTGATCCGAAACAATAACAGACAATTTATCTGGGTCTACAATGTCGCAAACATCCAACGGACAGGTCTGACCATGAGCAACATTTATCCCGTACCCGATTCTTTTAAGAATGCCGCACTGATCGATCAGCAGGAATATGAACGTATTTACAGTGCGTCCATCGAACATAACGAACAATTCTGGTCGGATACGGCGCAACGCCTGGACTGGACGCGCTTTCCCACCAAGATCAAGGACGTCTCATTTGACAAGTCCGACCTGCATATTCGCTGGTATGAAGACGGTGTATTGAACGCCTGCTACAACTGCGTGGACCGTCATCTCGAGAAACGTGGCGATCAGACTGCCATTATCTGGGAGGGTGACGATCCGCAGCGTGATGAACATATCACGTACCGCCAGTTGTACCAGCGCGTTTGCCGCATGGCCAATGTTCTCAAGAAGCTGGGTGCATCGAAAGGCGACCGCATCACGATTTACATGCCCATGATTCCTGAAGCAGCCATAGCGATGCTGGCCTGCGCGCGGATCGGCGCGGTGCATTCCGTGGTCTTTGGCGGCTTCTCACCGGAAGCTCTGGCCGGACGGATCATCGACTGTGATTCCAGCATTGTAATCACGGCGGACCAGGGTCTTCGGGGCGGCAAAATTGTTCCACTGAAAGACAATGTCGATGATGCCTGCAACATCGGGGGCGTGATGGACAGTCTTCATTCCGTACTGGTCGTGCGCAACACAGGCGGCGACATCCAGTGGGCAGCCGGCAGAGACTACTGGCTCCACGAGGAGCAGACCTCGGTTTCAGATGACTGCCCGGTTGAAGAAATGAACGCTGAAGACCCGCTGTTCATACTCTATACGTCCGGATCAACCGGCAAGCCCAAAGGCGTTCTGCATACCACCGGCGGATATCTCGTTTACGCGTCGTACACTCACGAGATCGTCTTCGATTATCACGAAGGCGACATCTACTGGTGCACGGCCGACGTGGGCTGGGTCACCGGGCACAGCTACATCGTCTATGGACCACTGGCCAACGGCGCCATCACCATGATGTTCGAGGGCGTGCCGAACTATCCATCCCCAAGCCGCTTCTGGGAAGTTTGTGACAAGCACCAGGTGAACATCTGCTACACCGCGCCGACCGCAATCCGGGCCCTGATGCGCGAGGGGGAAGGCCCGGTGAAGTCAACTTCACGTGCCTCACTCCGGCTGTTGGGAACTGTAGGCGAGCCGATCAACCCGGAAGCCTGGGACTGGTACTACCATGTAGTGGGTGAAGGCCGTTGTCCTATCGTGGATACCTGGTGGCAAACGGAAACAGGCGGCATTATGATCAGCCCCCTGCCCGGCGCCACTGACCTGAAACCGGGCTCGGCCACCAGGCCATTACCCGGTATAAAACCTGACCTTTACGACGACAAGGGCAATTTGCTGCACGGCACAACAGATGGACTGCTGGTGATTTCCGACAGCTGGCCCGGACAGATGAGAACGGTATACGGTGACCACCAGCGTTTTGTCGATACCTACTTTTCCACCGTTCCGGGCACGTATTTTACAGGTGACGGCGCACGCCGTGATGAGGATGGATATTTCTGGATTACCGGCCGCGTCGATGATGTGCTCAACGTTTCAGGCCACCGGCTGGGTACCGCTGAAATAGAGAGCGCCCTGGTCGCTCACACTGCGGTGGCCGAGGCCGCAGTCGTTGGTTATCCGCACGATATCAAGGGTGAGGGCATTTATGCCTATGTCACCCTGGTGCTCGGGCAGGATCCAAATGATGAGTTGGTT
>CAXMTM010000171.1:0-9853 GCA_964196385.1 Arenicellales bacterium | reverse complement strand
GTGGTGGTGACCTTCGGCGTGTTGTACACCATAGCACCGAAGACTTTTGGTGAAGATGCCTCGTTTGCACCCGTGCCGTGGGCGCTGGCCTGCTACCTGGCCTTCACAGTGATCAGGCTTGTGCTTGCCCACAGGCGAAATCTGCCGGACTGGTTCCTGTATGTGTCGGTGGTCATCGATATGCTGTTGCTGATGGGGTTGATCTGGAGTTTTCACCTGCAATACCGGCAGCCGCCCTCGTTCTACCTCAAGGTGCCGACCTTGCTTTATGTATTCATATTCATCGCCCTGCGCGCATTGCGGTTCGAAGCCCGGTTCGTCATCGCCGCCGGTGTCACCGCTGCCGTCGGCTGGTTGTTCCTGGTGTGGTACGTCATCACCAGCGATTCGATGGAAGTAACCCGTGATTATGTCCAGTATATGACCTCAAATCGCGTGTTGCTGGGTGCGGAATTCGATAAGATCATCACTATTTTACTGGTCACGATGATCCTGGGGATCGCTCTGTATCGGGCCCGGAACCTTCTTATAGAGTCCGTCATCGAGAGCATAACGGCGAAAGACCTGTCGCGGTTCGTTCCATCCGAAATTGTCAAACAAGTACAGTCTTCCGCGGACGAAATTGCCGTCGGTCAGGGCGAGCTGAAACAGACGACGATACTGTTTGCGGACCTGGAGGGGTTCACCAGTTTGAGTGAAAGGCTATCGCCTACGGACCTGATAAAGATGTTGAACGAATACTTCGCCGCGGTGGTGGACCCCATTGAACGCTTTGGTGGCGTGGTCACGCAATTCCAGGGTGATGCCATCCTGGCCAGTTTCAACCAACCCAGGCCCGACCACGATCACGCCGCCAATGCCGTACGCGCCGCGGTCGAGATTCAGCGGGTCCTTGGCGACCAGACCTTCGGTGACGGCTTGCACTTGCGCTCTCGCATTGGCATAAGCTCTGGAGTTGTAGTGGGTGGACTGGTCGGAACCAGGGATCGGCTGGGGTATACGGTACACGGTGACGATGTCAATCTGGCAGCACGACTCGAACAACTCAACAAGGATTATGGCACCTCCATACTGGTCTCGGAGAGTACGCGGGATCTGGCCGGTGCGGCAGCATTCCCCTTCCATAAAATCGGCGAAGTCCAGTTGCGTGGAAGGCGCAGCAATACGACGGTCTACACCGTAAAAGCCGGGGAATATAACGTGTCACATTGATGTGACATCCCATTCTAAGGGCCCGCGCCGCGCCGAACTCACCCGGCATTTATCATACATTTGCCACATGCAGAGCTTCCCTCGGTAATACGTACGTTGATAGAGTATTGTAGCGAGCTTTGCAAATGTCCCTGGAGGAGTTATGTCATTACAGCCAAAATCAAATGCCCTGACCGGAGTCCTGGTGGCGGCGCTGATTTTACTTTCAGTCCTGTCATTGCCGGTGCGGGCAGCGGGCAGGGTGTTTATAACCATTGGTACGGGCGGACCCACCGGGGTCTACTTTGTGGTTGGCAATTCTATATGTCGTATGGTGCACAAAGAGGCCGCGGAAGGGCGTAAGCAGGGCAGGCAACACGGTATACGGTGTGCGGCCCCGTCCACCGGGGGGTCGACGTATAACATTGGCAACGTGAAAGAGGGTGAGTTTGACTTCGGTGTTGTCCAGTCCGACTGGCAGTTTCACGCTTACAACGGATCCAGTAAATTCGAGGGAAAACAGTTTGACAAACTGCGCTCCGTATTTTCCGTACATCCGGAACCATTCCACATCCTCGTTGGTAAAAACTCGGGCATCAACAGTTGGGCTGATCTGAAGGGCAAGCGGGTCAATATTGGTAACCCGGGATCCGGCCAGCGTGGCACCATGGAGGTATTGATGGCGGCCCACGGCACCGCCATCGATGATTTTCAGGTGGCCACCGAGTTGACGTCCACGGAGCAGTCCAAGGCACTTTGTGACGGCAAGATCGATGCCTATGGTTACACCGTGGGTGTGCCGAATGCCGGTGTCGCCGTCGCCACCGACGGTTGCAGCGCTAAAATCATCAATCTGAACAGCAGCGTCGAGAAAAAGCTGGTGGCGGAAAATCCGTTCTATGCATTTGCCACCATACCCAAAGCCACGTACAGGACCTCCACCGCCGACGTGACGACTTTTGGCGTTATGGCAACTTTTGTGACCAGCGCCGATCAACCGGATGATGTGGTGTACGAGGTGGTGCGTGCGGTGTTCGAAAATATCGAGGATTTCAGGCAATTGCATCCGTCGTTCGTGAATCTGGATCCGGCGCGGATGATCACTGACGGCTTGTCCGCGCCGTTGCATCCTGGCGCCGTCAAGTATTACAAGGAAAAGGGCTGGATGTAGTTGCCGGAGTATTCCGGCCGCAGGTCCGAATCCGGGCTTGCGGTCGTGGTTAGTTTCATTGCATCCATCCCTGCTCTCGATAGTACTTTAGTGCACCGGGATGCAGCGGCGCACTCAGGCCCCGCGAGTACATTTTTTCGGGGGTCAGCGCACTGAAGGCGGGATGTGAGACTCGCAAACGATCCAGGTGCTCGAATACTACTTTGACGATCATATAAGCGGTTTCTTCGTCCAGATCTTCGCTGGTGATTACCGTATCCAGCAGGCCCAATGTGGGCACCGCCGCGTCATTCGAGCCATAGATGCCCGCCGGGATAGACATTGCTGAATAAAAGGGACTGTCGCTGGTGAGTTTATCGACGGTTGCCCCGGAAACGTCCACCAGTGACGCGCTACACAGGTCCACCATGTGTCTGGTGTCGGCATTCGGGTGCACGTTGAAGCGGACCACGGCGTCCACCGTGCCAAAGCACAGGGCCAGCATGTCCTGAGATTGGGTCGCGGGTAATTCCTCGACCAGCAGAAAGTCCCTTTTCTTCCAGCCATTGACCCGCATCAGATTATTCATGATGGCTCTTTGGGGTGACCCCGGATTGCCGATGTTGACCTTCTTTCCCTTGAGGTCGACGATTGATTTCAGGCCTCCGCTATTGCGCGCGACTACAGTGAAGGGGACTCCGTTCAACGAGAACAGGCTGCGGATATTTTCCAGATTGATATCGAAATACTCGAATTGCCCGCTGCTGTTGGTGGCGCCGTATTGCACGCCGGAATCGATGATGCCCAGATCGAGCGCTCCATTGTGGACATTGGTCAGAGTATGGATCTGATCAGGACTGTCCAGGCCCTGTTCCGCCGCGAGCACATCGCAATTCAGGTCGGTAGCCTGGCCGTTGATCAGCCGGCACAGGACGCGGCCTACGTGGTAATTGAACGTATTTCTCTGTGAACTTCCGACCAGAATGTCCAGCGCCGATGCCGGGGCGGGTATCAGCATCGTGGAAGCGAGCGACAGGACGATCGCCACGCGGGCTGTGATCCGCGTAACAACTGTGAAGTCGATGATCGATTGGCGTGGCATGGCGCCCTCCTCCTCGCGTTTCGGGGTCATACGATGACGACAATTAAGGATGCCGCAGCGCTGCAGTATATAGGCATAGCCAGAAAGACTGAAGTGCTCGATTTACCGGCACACGTCTTTGTACACAGGGCCGACCCTGTTTATACCGTCCGGTGAGGTGAAGCTGCGTTTTTGAACAAAGTTTCATTAATTGCGCCCAAATTGGTGATACTATTACGCGCTTCACTACCGAATCATCAGCATCTGACGGTAGTTAGAGGCGTAAAAAAAACTGTTTGTGATAAATATTCGTTACTAATTTTAACTGCTTAGGAGGATTTGAAATGCGTTTAGTGTCATTTGGTAGAACCCTGGCTATATCCCTTGCGGTGGCTTTGGGGTTGAGCGGTTTGTCGGGCCAGACATTGGCCGAAACCAAGTTTGTGAGCATCGGCACCGGCGGTGTAACCGGCGTCTACTATCCCACCGGTGGCGCCATTTGCCGCCTGGTCAACAAGAACAGGAAAGAGCACGGAATTCGTTGTTCGGCTGAATCAACCGGCGGTTCTATTTACAACATCAATACCCTTCGAGCCGGTGAATTGGAGTTTGGCGTGGCCCAGTCGGATTGGCAGTATCACGCTTATAACGGTACTTCGAAGTTCGCGGACCAAGGAAAATTTGAGGATTTGAGGGCGGTGTTTTCGGTCCATCCCGAACCGGTAACAATTATTGCCCATGATGATTCCGGCGTGATGAATATTACCGACCTCAAAGGTAAACGCCTGAATATCGGCAACCCCGGCTCCGGTACCCGCGGCACCTGGGAAGTACTGGAAGAGGCATTGGGCTGGCAGCGCAGCGATCTGAAGCTTGCCGCCGAAATGAAATCCGCCGAGACCGGCGCGGCCGTATGTGACGGCAAGATCGACGCGTATTTCTGGCTGGTCGGTCACCCGTCCGCGCTGACCCAGGAATCACTGGCCACGTGTGCCGCCCATCTGGTCAATGCCACCGGCCCTGCAATCGACAAGCTGGTAGGCGACAACTCCTATTATCGTACCGCGACCATTCCGGCCGGCATGTACAACAATGACAAGGACATCACAACATTCGGCGTGGGCGCTACATTCGTGACCAGTGCCAAGGTCCCGGACGAGGTGGTCTATATCCTGGTCAAGGCCGTGTTCGATAACTTCGATACGTTCAAAAAACTGCATCCCGCGTTCGCCAACCTCTCTGAGAAAGAGATGATTACCGACTCGCTGTCGGCGCCGCTGCATGACGGTGCGGTGAAGTACTACAAGGAAAGGGGCTGGATGTAATACCTCTGTAATACACGGGGCGGCTTTGGCCGCCCCGTTTTGTTTGTAAGAAAGATTTGGCGGCATATTGTATGACTCAGGGTTTGGCTCGGGCGTAAATACACCGCTTGATGGGGATATCAGTAATGGCCAAAGAAGAAAATTCGGCTACCGATGTTGATGAACTGTTAGCACAGGTAGATACGGGGGCGCGTAACCCCGCAGGCTGGCAGGGCCAGTTGATCCTTGTAATCGCTTTCGTCTGGGCCTGTTTTCAGCTCTTTGTAGGATCGAACCTGCCGTTCACCCTGACTGAAGTAACCGGGGTCAGTTTCGTCGTTACCGACTCCAACGGCCGTCTCATACACATGGCTTTTGCGGCGTTCCTGGCCGCGCTCGCATTCCCGTTGTTCAAAACCAGCCCGAGGGAATCCATCCCCTGGTACGACTGGGTGCTGGGGCTGCTGGCCGTCATCGCTTGTTTGTATATCGTGGTGTTCAGAAATGAAATAGCGGTGCGCGCCGGCCTGCCCACCACCGGCGATCTGATCATCTCTACGATCGGAATGATAGTGCTCGGAATATCCGTGTACCGCTCGTTGGGCCTGCCTCTGGTCATCATCAGCAGCGTTTTCATTATGTACGTGTTCTTCGGTTCGGCGGAGTGGCTGCCCGATGCCATACGCTGGAAGGGGGCCTCCTATGGCAAGGGCATGTGGCATTACTGGATGCAGAACGAGGGCGTATTCGGCGTTGCCCTGGGCGTATCCGCCCGCCTGATCTTTCTGTTCGTGCTGTTTGGCGCCATATTGGAAAAAGCCGGCGCCGGCAACTATTTCATCAAAATAGCTTTTGCGCTGCTCGGTCATTTTCGGGGTGGCCCGGCCAAGGCCGCTGTAGTCGCCTCCGCGCTGAGTGGTCTGTACTCGGGTTCGTCTATCGCCAATGTCGTAACCACCGGGACCTTCACCATTCCGTTGATGAAACGCACCGGGTTCTCCGCTGAAAAAGCGGGGGCGGTGGAGGTCGCCTCTTCCACCAACGGCCAGTTGACCCCGCCGGTGATGGGTGCGGCCGCGTTCCTGATTGCTGAATTCACCGGCGTACCCTACACCGATATTTTGAAACATGCGCTGCTGCCGGCACTGGTGTCGTACATTGCTCTGGTCTACATCGTGCACCTGGAAGCGATGAAGATGAATCTGCAGGGCCTGAAGAAACCCCCGTCGAGCCTGACCTTCATGGGCAAGCTCATCGGATTCCTGACCGGTTTTATTATAATCGCAGTATTATTCGGGCTGGTGTACTACAGTCTGGGTTGGGTCAAGGCCGTTGCACCGGACATGTCCTTTACGGCAGTAGTGGTGATAAGTTCGGTGGCGTACGTCATCCTGGTATGGCTGGCGTCCAGGCGCGAAGACCTCTACATGGACCCCCCCGATGCGCCGATCCTGGAACTGCCCAGGGCCGGTGCAACCGCCATGACCGGCCTTTACTATATTCTTCCGATTGTAATCCTGATCTGGTGCATTCTGCCTACCCCTGATCGCTTGTCCCCGGCGTTAGCCGCGTTCTGGGCCACCATTGCGATGATCATTGTTACCCTGACCCATCGGCCGATGAAGTCTATATTCAGGGGTTCCGGTGACATCGGCGCAGCCTTCAGGGAAGGCCTGGGCGATTGGGCGGCTGGCATGATATCCGGGTCGCGCAATATGATCGGTATCGGCATCGCCACCGGCGCGGCCGGCATCATCATCGGCACCGTATCTCTCACCGGCGCACACCAGGTAATCGGCGCCTTCGTCGAGGCCATATCGGGAGGCAGCCTGCTGTTCATGTTGATCCTGGTCGCCATCATGAGCCTGATTCTGGGCATGGGTCTGCCGACCACGGCCAACTACATCGTAGTATCGTCACTGATGGCGCCGGTGATCGTTTCGCTGGGTGCGCAGAGCGGGCTTATCGTGCCCTTGATAGCCGTGCACCTGTTCGTGTTCTATTTCGGCATTCTGGCGGATGACACACCTCCCGTCGGGTTGGCCGCATTTGCCGCGGCCGCAATTTCCAAAGGAGATCCCATTAAAACAGGTCTGCAGGGTTTTGCTTATGACATCCGCACGGCGTTGCTGCCGTTCCTGTTTCTGTTCAATACAGAGCTACTGCTGATCAATGTGTCCCCAGCCAAGGCGATCTTCGTATTTGTGGTGGCCGTGGTGGCGATGATGTTGTTTGCCGCGGCGACGCAAGGGTATTTCTTCGTACGCAACCGCATCTGGGAGACGGTGGTATTGCTACTCATCGCGTTCACCCTGTTCCGGCCCGGATTCTGGCTGGACCAGGTGTCGCCGCCTTTCTCAGACCGGCCCGGAACGGAAGTCGTTGAGCTGGCCGGCGACAGGCCGGTGGACGACATGCTCAGGATCAAGATCACGGGGCCGGATATCAACAATCCGGACAGGATATTTTCTACCAGCGTACTTATTCCCCTGGGTGAAAAGCAAGACGGTATGGCTCGACTGGAAAATAACGGTTTGTTTATCACTGTTGACGGCGACGCCGCCGCCATGGAGGAGCCGCTGCCGGGGTCTCCTTTCGAACACCTTGGGCGTAAATTTGATTTCTACGGCGACGATCCGGTGGTCATTGAAATGGTGGCCATTCCGAACGAGCGCGTGGTCAAGGAAGTATTCTATATTCCAGCGGTATTGCTGCTCGCTGTGATCGTCATGTTGCAGTTCAGGCGCAAACGTTCCGATCAAGCCGGTAGCGGCGCAGCAGCCACGGCATAAGGAGATTCAAATTGTACAAGAACATTCTGTTGACCGTTGATCTGGAGCATCCCAGGGCCCAGTTGAAGTCAGTGCCGATAGCAGTGGAACTGTGTGAACAACACAAAGCCAATTTGCACGTACTTACCGTCGTGCCGGATTTCGGTATGAGTATTGTGGCGCAATACTTTCCCAAAGGTTATGAAAAAGAAGTTGCCGGCAACGTGATGGATAAACTCAAGGCATTCGTACACAAAAAGATTCCCGGTGACATCAAGGTGAAGCACATTGTGGGCAACGGCAACGTGTACGAATCCATACTGAATGTGGCAAAGAAGATCAAAGCCGATCTCATCATTGTGCAGGCACGCAGACCCGAGTTGCGGAAGTTCCTGCTCGGCCCCAACGCCGCACGAGTTGTGCGACACGCCGAGTGTAGTGTTCTGGTGGTGAGATAGAACTGCTTTTTCAGGAGTTGAAGAACCAGTCGTAAGCGAATAGCGCAGCGGAACCACCGGTGTGGATGAAAACCACGGTGTCGTCCGCGTCCAGTTCGCCGCAACGGATCATGTTGATGAGGCCCGCCATTGCCTTGCCGGCATACACCGGGTCAAGCAGTATTCCTTCATATTGCGCGCACAATTGCACCGCTTCGAGCATGCCCGGGGTGGGCATGCCGTAACCATCGCCGATGTATTGATCGTCGACCAGGATGCGCGATTCGGCTACGCCGTCTTCGACACCAATATATCTTGCTGTTTCCGATGCCAGGGCGTGGACTTTCGCTGCCTGGGTCTTTTCGTCGGCACTTACGCTGATGCCAATGAGATCGATGTCGGATTGCAACGCGGCCAGCCCCGCGGCGAGCCCACCCTGTGTGCCGGCACTTCCCGTGGCGTGGACGATCTTGTTAACGGGTAGTTCGAGCCCGGTAATCTGTGCCGTCAACTCCAGCGCGCAATCGACATAACCGAGGGCGCCGACCCGATTGGACCCACCACCGGGTATAACGTAGGGATTTCCCCCTGCTTCTATCACGGACCCGGCAACCTCTTCCATCGCTGCATCCATGTCGGTGCCGCTGTCACGGTACTGAATTTCACCTCCGAACAACCCGTCCAACAACACATTGCCCGATCTGTTGTAGGAATCCGCGGCATCGGGCACCCGGGTTTCCAGCAGGACCTTGCAGTCAAGGTTTAAATGCGCCGCTGCAGCCAGTGTCTGACGGACGTGATTGGATTGTACCGCCCCCTGGGTGATGACGGTGTCGGCGCCCCCCTGCAGAGCGTGGGCCATGAGAAACTCCAGCTTGCGCGTTTTGTTGCCGCCTGACGCCAATCCGGTGCAATCATCCCGTTTTATATATATTCCGGGCCCGTTCAACAGTTTGGTGAGGCGAGCCATGGGCTCCAGCGGGGTGGGCAGATGTGCCAGTGAAACACGTGGAAATTGGGTGAGATTCATTAAATTGGGTCCTGATCGTGAGTAGCACGTGCCATAAATGTCATATTCCGGCCGGGCCGCCGGAATTTCCGTAAAGCCCTACAACATGATAACGCTGTTTGATACCATTAGCCCATCGTTGGATAATTACTTTAGACACTCCCCCATCTCACAAGCCATGTCCGCACGCACCGCAGAAATCGAGCGCAATACTAAAGAAACTCAAATCCGGGTCAGGATAAATATTGACGGGGATGGCGTATCGTCAGTGGACATTGGGATTCCTTTTATGGAGCACATGCTGGACCAGGTCGCACGCCACGGCATGATCGATATCGAAATTGTCGCCAACGGCGATCTGGAAATCGATGCTCACCATACCGTTGAAGACGTGGGAATAGCTTTCGGGCAGGCCATCGGCCAGGCCGCCGGCGAAAAACGCGGCATCCGGCGGTACGGCCATGCCTACGTTCCGCTGGATGAGGCATTGAGCCGTGTTGTCGTGGACCTTTCGGGCCGGCCGGGCCTCGAATATCATGTCAACTATAGTCGTGCCCGGGTCGGACAGTTTGACGTAGATCTCATCCATGAATTTTTCCAGGGTTTCGTCAATCACTCCTTTGCTACCTTGCATGTCGACAATCTGCGCGGAAGGAATGTTCATCATATCGCCGAAACGGTATTCAAGGCGTTCGGCCGTGCATTACGTGAGGCCCTGTCAAAGGATCCGCACCTGGGGGAGTCGATCCCGTCCACCAAGGGAAAACTATAGCGAGATGCCACTCATTGCGGTAGCTAACTTCGGAACCGGCAATCTGCGATCGGTGCAGAAAGCCATAGAGCGGGTTGCGGGCAATCGCGTGCGCGTTGCGGTAACCGAAGAGCGCTCGAAACTTGAGCAGGCCGATCG
>CAXMTM010000170.1:0-4231 GCA_964196385.1 Arenicellales bacterium | reverse complement strand
GTAAGCGCTTCCAGTTTTGCACGGGTCAGCTTCATGTTCAGGTGCTTGGGACCGGACTGGTCAGCGGTCACGTAAGGCAGGTTCACCTCCGTCTGGCTGCTGGAAGACAACTCTATTTTGGCTTTCTCCGCTGCTTCCTTGAGCCTTTGCATGGCCAGCGGATCACCCCTCAAATCCATGCCCTGATCCTTTTTGAATTCATCCGCCAGATAGTCGATCACCCGGCGATCGAAATCTTCACCGCCGAGGAAGGTATCGCCGTTGGTTGACAGGACTTCGAACTGATGCTCCCCGTCGATCTCGGCGATCTCGATGATCGAGATATCGAACGTACCGCCGCCCAGATCGTATACTGCGATCTTTCGGTCACCGGTCTGCTTGTCCAGGCCATAAGCCAAGGCCGCTGCCGTCGGCTCGTTGATGATGCGCTTCACGTCCAGGCCGGCGATCTTGCCGGCGTCCTTGGTGGCCTGTCTCTGGGAATCGTTGAAGTATGCCGGCACTGTGATCACCGCTTCGGTGACCTCCTCGCCAAGATAGTCCTCAGCCGTCTTCTTCATCTTCTGAAGAATGCGCGCCGCGATCTCCGGCGGTGCCAGGTCCTTTCCGTTGACGTGTACCCACGCATCACCGTTTTTTGCCCTGGTGATCTTGTACGGCATGATATCGATGTCTTTCTGCACGACTTTCTCGTCGAACTTGCGTCCGATGAGGCGTTTGACGGCGAACAAGGTGTTGTGCGGATTGGTCACTGCCTGGCGTTTGGCCGGCTGACCCACAAGGACCTCACCATCTTTGGTGAACGCGACCACGGAAGGCGTGGTTCGATCGCCTTCGCTGTTTTCGATCACCCGAGCCTTGCCTCCGTCCATCAACGCGACACAGGAGTTCGTGGTGCCTAGATCTATGCCAATGATTTTCCCCATGATTTATTCTCTGTTAACTGGTTACAATGTGAATGAATAACTGATAAATGGGTACCTGTACCCCGTTTTCAAGTGTTTTCCGTACTGGATTCAGCACTCTGCTGACTGCCGGTATTGGCCACGATGACCATGGCGGGCCGCAACAGGCGGTCGTGGATCGAGTATCCCTTCTGGATCACCGAAATAATGTGGTTGGGAGCGATACTGTCTGACTCCTGCATGGTCATGGCCTGGTGCTGTTCGGGATTGAGCTTGTCACCGGGTTCGGGCGCTACCACGCTGATTCCGAATTTATCGAAAACGGCATCCAGTTGCTTGAGAGTAAGGTCAAGGCCTTCTTTCATTTTTTGCACGATACCCGTGTCCTCGTCGCTCATTTCGGTGGCGCGTGCAAGCTCCAGGCTGTCTCTCACCGACAGGGTCTCGGCGGCGAACCCTTCGACAGAATATTTTCGTGCGTTGGATACGTCGATTTCGGCACGGCGGCGAATGTTTTCCGTTTCCGCCATCGCGCGCAGGAATTTTTCCTTCTGTTCCTCGAGCTCGGCGTTGGCTTGTTCGAGTTCCGCAAGCAACTCCGCGGGGTCGGCCTTTGCGTTCAGGAGCCCGGACGGGCCCGGGGCTACATCCCCTGATTCGGGCGTATTTTTTGAATCAGGATCACCCACTCCGGCCTTATTCTGCACACTCGTGTCTTCATCAGGTTGGTATTTGTTCATGTTTGCTACGGATATTTAGTTGTAATCGTGGGCCAGAGTGGTGATGGGGTCAGACCCCAATCCCTCAACCCCTCCGGCGCTGTTGCATAGAAAATGAGGGCCTTTCAGGGGAATTCAAGGCCAATCCGCGTCAGGAGCCTGTCCGAGAATAGAGAGCCTACTGCGGCAAAGCCCCTTTGGCCCCTTTTCCCGCTCCTTTTCGTCGAATATGAATAACTATTCTCCTCAAATGATCGAAAAAATGGACTCAAAAAGGGCTTCCCCTCGCTACGGCTTCTATTCTCGGACAGGCTCCCAGCGGCCTAAAAAGATCCCGCTTCGACGGATTCAGCCTGCCGGGATGACACGTGGGCTAACTATCCGCCTGTTCGATCTGCTTTCCGGACAGAGCGCCACTCAACAGGCGCGCGGTGAAATCGACAATGGGAATGACTTGCTCGTAGTCCATGCGGGTGGGCCCGATCACACCCAGCGTGCCCACCACGGAGCCATCGTTTTTGTACGGTGCGGTGACTACGCTGACATTATTGAGCGCCATGTAACCCGACTCCTCGCCGATAAAAATGCTGATGCCGTTGACGCGCATGCCGCGGTCCAGGAGGTCCAGAAGGTCCTGCTTGGTCTTGAATGCATCGAACAGCTTCTGCAGGGTGTCGATCTGGCACAGATCCGGGATATTGAGCAGATTTTCCTCGCCGGTAAGTACCACGTCGTCTTTTTCCCCTTCTTCCTGGTCGAACAACTTGCCCGCCATGGCCACCGCCGTTTTCATGATCTGGTGCATTTTGTCGCTGTCGGTCTTCATTTCACCGAGCAGCGCACGCCGGACCTGTGCCAGCGAGGAGCCGTTGTACGCGTCATTGAAGTAGTTCGCGGCCTCGGTCAACTCGGAGCCGGAATACTCACGATCGGTGGGGATCACCCTGTTCTGCACCCGTCCATCGTCGGTGACCAGAATAGCCAGCACCCGGTTGGACGAGAGTTTCAGGAACTCGATCTGGCGAAAGCGTGCATTTTCCTGACCGGGAATCAGGATCAAACCTGCAAAGTGCGTTACCCTGGACAACATCTCCGAGGCGGCGGACAGAAGCAACCGGGGATCCGGCTCGGCAGAGAAACTGGCCTGGATACTTTCTATCGCATCTTCGTTCAGCGGCTTTACGGTCAACAGGCTGTCGACGAACATACGATAACCGAGCTGGGTCGGGACCCGGCCCGCTGAAGTGTGCGGGGAATCGATCAGCCCAAGATCTTCGAGATCGGACATCACGTTGCGGATGGTGGCGGGACTCAAAGACAGATCGGCGCGTTTTGCCAGGGTACGGGAGCCCACCGGTTGACCTTCGGTGATATATATCTCGATGAGGGCCTTTAAGAGGGTGTCCCCGCGTTCGCCAAGTTCAGTCACGGCAGTAAGTCAGCATTCAGGATTAATGGTTTCACTCAGTCTAAGTGCCACAGAACGCTACCAATCTACTCACCCCTCTGTCAACCAGTGACCGGAGTGCAATTGAAATTACTTTCAATTCTTATCTTCCATAGTTCACTCAGTACGCCAAATAGGCGACAATGGTCGACTCCAAGAGACCATTCCCTGCCTAAATGTCCCAAAAATTCAAAACAATAGGGCTTTTCGGAAAATTCAAGGATTCGAGTGTTCGCGAAGCCATGAACGGGCTGGCCGAATATCTGCGCTATCGGAATATTGGGGTCGTGATCGGCGAGACAACCGCCGATGACATCATCGCCGAATTCGCCGAACGGTTTACGGCGAGTAAAAACGAGTCCCCCGATCTGGGCATTGTTATCGGAGGTGACGGCACCATGCTCCATGTTGCCAGCAGCCTGGCTGAAGCCGAAATTCCCGTGGTCGGCATCAACATGGGGCGGTTGGGGTTTCTGACCGAAATTCCGTTGAGTGAAATGTTCGAAGATATCGGACGCATACTGGATGGAGAGTACAAATCCGAGTCACGCATGATGCTGGACGTGGAAATCTGGCAGGATGATAAAAAGCTCATCGCCGAGGCCGCGTTCAATGACATCGTCATAGGCAAGAGCGAGACCGAAAAGCTGATAGAAGTGCAGACCTACATCGACGGCGAGTTCGTCATGGGCTCCCGCAGCGACGGCATCCTGGTAGCCACCCCGACGGGATCGACGGCTTACGCTCTGTCTGCGGGGGGGCCAATTATGCACCCGCAACTGGAGGCATTGATCCTGGTGCCGATTTGTCCCCATACCCTGACCATGCGGCCCATCGCATTAAAGGCCGACAGCGTCATCGAATTCATCATGATCAACATCGCCGAGGACAGTGCGCACATTTCCCTGGACGGCCAGATCAAGCACCACTTGAAGGGGGATGAAAAAATACGCGTTTTTCGCTCGCGGCACACGGTGAACCTGATCCGCACCCTGGAAAACAATTACTATACCGCGCTACGCTCCAAACTGGGCTGGGGCGAGCGCGTATAAATGTGACCTGCTCCCAGGAGCCTGTCCGAGAACAGAGAGCCTACTGCGGAAAAGCCCTTTTGGCCCATTTTCCCGCTCATTTTCGTCGAATATGAATAACTATTCTCC
>CAXMTM010000169.1:0-2475 GCA_964196385.1 Arenicellales bacterium | reverse complement strand
TTTGCTGGGCATGGCGATGTACCGCTTGTGCTACCACCCGTTGCTGGACCGCCCGCCCTATGTTGCCCTGATTGCATCGATCGGGCTGTTCATTGCCATGGAGGAAATCTACCGGCTGGCTTTCGGGCCATACGGTCTGTCGTACGTGGACCCCCCGCTGCAACAGGTCTACTCCGTGTTCGGCATGAACCTCAAGTTGGCGGAAATCGTGGTGATCGCTATCGTGGTTTTTTCCGTGGCTGCACTGCATGCGCTGGCCAACCACACCCGCATCGGTCTCGCCTGGCGGGCCAGCGTTACCGTGCCCGACATGGCTCAGTCGTTCGGTGTAGATATCGTCCGCATGCGTTATCTCAATTTTTTTATCGCGTCGGCCCTGGCCGCTGTTGCCGGGGTTATGGTGGCCCTGTTGAACAATCTGGTTGAACCCACCATGGGCAGCGTGCCCAGTTACAAGGCGCTGGCAATCATCGTTCTGGGCGGCCTGGGTAATGTCCGTGGCACCCTGGTGGCGTCATTGATGCTTGGCGTTCTGGAGTCCCTGGGGACCATCTACGTCGGCTTCCTGCTCGATCGGGACGCTATCGCGTTTGTATTCCTGATCGTCGTTCTCATGATCAGGCCCCAGGGCCTGTTCGGGAGAGCATGATGATAGAATATTTCGGACTGAATGCGTATCACATCAGTCTGGCGACTACGGTGGGGATCAGCATAGCCTTCGCGCTCAGCTTAAACCTGATCACTGGCTTCTGCGGGCAGATCAGCCTGGGTCACGCCGCATTCTATGGTATCGGCGCCTATTGTGCCGCGCTGTTGACCAAGGGCGGGATTCCGTTCTTTGCTGCATTGCTGGCCGCCGGCCTTGTGGCTTCCGTAGTCGGCGCTGTGGTGGGCCTTGCCTCGTTGCGGGTACGTCACGATTTTCTGGCCATCACCACCATGGGCGTGGGATTTCTGTTCGTCGGCGTGGTACGCCAACAGGATTTTCTCGGTGGCGAAATGGGGATCTCGGCCATTCCTGATCCCGGATTCGGCAAACTCGGCTATCTGGGTGTAGTGCTGGGCTTTGCGATCCTGGTGACGATCTTCACGGTATATCTCAAGCGCTCCTGGATGGGGTTCACGTTCGACACTATTGCCAGCGACGAAGACACATCCAGACTTCTAGGTATAGATACCGCCAAATACAAACTCACCGCTTTTGCGCTGGGAACGGGCATTGCCGGCGTCGCCGGCGCCCTGTACGCGCACAACGTGAAATTTATTGCCGCTGACAGTTTCGGTTTTATCGAGTCTGTTACGGTGCTGTCCATGGTGGTCATCGGCGGCATAGGATCGGTCCCCGGTGTCGTCGTTGCCGCCATTTTGCTCAGTATGTTGCCGCAATGGTTTCAATTCATCGACAACTACAAGCTGCTGTTATACGGCGGACTGTTGTTTGCCGTCATGCGCTTCAGTCCGGATGGCCTGGCAGGTATGTATCGTAGCCTGTCCAGGAGCCTGTCCCGTAAACGGTGATGGCGATGCTTTCCATAAGGAATCTGAGTGTGCGTTTTGGTGGTGTGCTGGCCGTGGACGATCTTTCTTTTGACGTACAGCCCAACGAACTGCTCGGGCTGATCGGACCCAATGGTGCGGGCAAAACAACAGTAATGCGGGCTCTGACCGGTGCGGTCACTCCCGCTGCGGGTGTGGTGCACTTTCAGGGCGTAGCGGTAAATGAACTCCCTGTCTATCGCCGGATACGACTCGGCATCGGTTTGTCGCAGCAGATCGTCAAGCCCTTTGCCAATTTGACGGCGCTCGACAACGTCAGCTTTGCCGCGGGCAGCGTGCACACAAAATCCGTGATGCGATCACTTCTGCGGGTATCCCGCGCGGCAGAACGTGAGAAAGCACGGGGTTTGCTGCAACGTGTGGGCATCGAAGAATTCGCCCACAGCCGGCCAGGTGAACTTCCTCTGGGCATACTAAAGAGGCTGGAACTGGCCCGCGCTTTGGCGTTGGAACCGAGATTGCTGTTGCTGGACGAACCCCTTGCCGGGCTGAGTCATATGGAGGCGGTGCGGGCGGCCGACACCATTGCCGGCCTGGTGGCGGATGGTCTGACGATCATCCTGATCGAGCACAATCTGGGCGAAGTGGTGCGAGTGTGCTCGCGCATGGTGGTCATCGACAACGGGACGAAGATCGCGCACGGCGACCCGGAAGAGGTGATGGCGGATCAACGGGTCCGTGCCGCCTACCTTGGCTCCTAGCATGCCAATTCTGGAAATCGATCAAATGCATTGCGGCTATGGTGATTTCGAGTCGGTGCACGGTATCTCCTTCACGGTTGCGAGCGGAGAAATTTTTGCGCTGCTGGGACCGAACGGGGCGGGCAAGACATCGACCATCATGGCCCTGGCCGGGCACGCCCGGGTGTTCAGCGGCAGGATTACGTATCAAGACACCGACCTCAGGTCCATAACCACT
>CAXMTM010000168.1:0-2981 GCA_964196385.1 Arenicellales bacterium | reverse complement strand
CCATTGCGGGCATGCCGCCGGAATACGGTCTGTACGCCAGCATGGTGCCGGCCATTATTGCCGCTTTGTTCGGATCTTCCTGGCACCTGGTATCCGGGCCCACCACGGCGGCATCCATCGTCATGTTCTCCGCGTTGAGCGAGCACGCAACCCCGGGCAGCGGCGTATATATTGTGCTGGCCATCACGCTGACATTCATGGTCGGGATGATCCAGCTCGTCATGGGTCTTGCCAGGATGGGGACGCTGGTCAATTTTATCTCCCACTCCGTCATTGTTGGTTTTACCGCGGGCGCTGGCATCCTGATCGCAACCAAACAGGCCGGAAATTTCTTCGGCCTGGAACTCCCCTCAGGTCAGGAGTTCTACGAAACGCTGTATTATCTTTGGAACCACTGGACGGACCTTCACCCGTTGGTCTCACTGGCGGCACTGCTCACGCTCGTTACCGGTGTCGTGGTCAAGTGGTGGTGGCCCAGAGTGCCGGCCCTGCTGGTGGCCCTGATCGTCGGCAGCCTCGCCGGCGTGATGCTGAATTTATTCGTGAGTGAACCCCAGTTCGGGATCTCCATGGTCGGCGCCCTGCCCCGCCAGTTGCCGCCCTTGTCGATACCCGTTTTTTCCGTCGCGGTGTTCAGGGACCTTGCACCGGCTGCGTTGGCCATGACCTTGTTCGCCCTGACCGAGGCGGTGTCCATTGCCAGATCGATTTCAATGCGCTCCGGCCAGGCCATCAATGGCAACCAGGAATTCATCGGGCAGGGCCTGTCGAACATCGCCGGAAGTTTCTTTTCCGCCTATGTTGCCACCGGTTCGTTCAACCGCAGCGGCGCCAATTACGATGCCGGGGCGAGAACACCGCTGGCGGCCGTTTTTGCGGGCATACTGCTGGTGATCGTGGTGCTCCTGTTTGCGCCAATTACCGCCTATCTACCCCACGCTGCGATGGCGGGCCTGCTCGTCCTGGTAGCCTGGCGGTTGATCGATTTTCGCCAGATCCTGACCATCATACGCGCCGACCGGAAGGAAACCCTGGTCATGGCCGTGACGTTCTTCGGGACCCTGTTTCTGGAACTGGAATTCGCCATCCTGCTGGGTGTGATGTTGTCGCTGATGATATACCTCAGGCGCACTTCCCGGCCACGCGTGGTGCCCCGAGTCCCGAATCCCGACTCACCGCACCGTAAATTTACCTACAGCATGGCACTGCCGGAATGTCCCCAACTCAAGCTGGTACGCGTAGAGGACTCATTGTACTTCGGGGCAGTGGCGTACGTGCGGGAGATGCTGCGCCGCTTTCGCGAGCACTACCCCGATCAGAAAAACCTGCTGCTGCTCACCAAGGGGATAAACCACGTTGACATTGCCGGCGCTGAATTGCTGCTGGAGGAGGCTACCGCACGCCGTGAAATGGGAGGTGAACTGTATCTGTACAAGCTCAAGGACAGCGCCACCGATGTCCTCGAACGGGGCGGATACATGGAAAAACTCAACAGGGACAACATCTACGATTCCAAAGAACAAGCCATTCACAGCATATTCCAAAAGCTCGACAAATCCATATGTGAGCGCTGTGACAAACGCATTTTCCTGGAATGCCGGGGAATTGGATCGGGTTAAGGGCCCGCGCCGTCCGCGAACTTATATTGGCGCGGGCCCTAAGTCCACTTCGCTCCCCGTTTTCTTATCCTTCCATAAGATATATGGATTTTGGTTTTATCCCGGTTAAGGTAGTGTTTGCAATTCCACGGGATTCCAGCGTCGACAGCAAACAAATGACGCAGCAACCAGGCAGACAACCAAAATGATCAAACCACATGGTTCCACAGAACTGAATCCGTTGTATGTATACGATGAAGCCGAGCGCCGGCAATTGTTGGAAGAAGCTGAAACTCTGCCTTCCCTGACGGTCAGTTCCGCCACCGCCGCGAACACCGTAATGCTGGGCGGCGGGTATTTCAACCCGCTCACAGGCTTCATGAATCTTAGCGACGCACTGGAAGTTTGTAACACCATGCGGACCGCCAGTGGTGTGTTCTTCCCGGTACCCGTTCTCAATATCATCCACGATACCGAATCTATCGGCAGTGCGGAACGCATCGCCCTGCGTGACCCCAATCGGGATGGCAACCCGGTTCTGGCAGTCATGGATATCGCGGCCGTCGACACCGTCAACGATGCACAACGCGAGAACATGATCAGCAGGATCTATCGAACCACGGACACGGAACACCCCGGTGTAAAGGCATTTCTGGAACAAGGCAAACTTCTTGTATCCGGCCCCGTGCAAGTATTGAACTTCAGTTATTTCGAGCAGGAATTCCCGCAGACATTCAGAACGGCAGTTCAGATCAGGGAAGAAATCGGGTCAAGGGGCTGGGACCGGGTAGTGGCTTTTCAGACCCGGAACCCGATGCATCGCGCCCACGAAGAACTGTGCAAGATCGCCATGGAATCGGTGGCCGCGGACGGACTGGTCATTCACATGCTGCTCGGCAAACTCAAACCGGGAGATATTCCCGCGCCGGTACGGGATGCGGCCATCCGCAAGATGGTGGACACCTACTTCGAACCAAATACCGCCATGATAACGGGATACGGATTCGACATGCTCTATGCCGGTCCCCGGGAAGCCGTGCTGCACGCCGTATTCAGACAGAACATGGGCGCCAGTCATTTCATCATCGGCCGCGATCATGCCGGGGTCGGAGACTACTACGGCGCGTTCGACGCGCAGACCATTTTCGATGAAGAGGTCCCCGCAGGTGCGCTGGAGATCGAAATATTCCGCGCCGACCACACCGCTTATTCGAAGAAACTGAACAAGGTCGTTATGATGCGGGACGCTCCGGATCACGACAAGGACGATTTCGTGCTTCTGTCAGGAACCAGAGTCAGGGAAATGCTGGGGCAGGGCATCGCCCCGCCTCCTGAGTTCTCCCGGCCGGAAGTGGCGCAGATCCTGGTGGACTACTACCGGGA
>CAXMTM010000167.1:0-5514 GCA_964196385.1 Arenicellales bacterium | reverse complement strand
GGTAAAGGTAACCATGCGCACCCTTGGGTCAGCCATAATCTTCTCCCCGATCCGGGAGGGCACACCCGGAATAACATTCAGCACCCCGGCCGGCAATTCGGCCTCCTCGAACAGTTCGGCGATCTTCAACCCGGATATCGGCGTTTCTTCGGATGGCTTCAGGATAAAGGTATTGCCCGCGGCAAGTGCGAACGCGATCTTTTTCATCGACAACAGGAACGGGGAATTAAACGGGGCGATACCGGCAATAACGCCGAGCGGGCGCCGAATCGACATGGACAACTGCCCCGGCATCGTGGTGGGCATGGTTTCACCAAACACATGGCGCACGTCGCCGGCGGTACTGCGAAGCAAATCGAGCACGTACTCGATCTCCCACAGCGCCTTGTTGAAGGCGGAACCGCATTCTTCGATGAGTAAATCCCTGATTTCCGGTATCCGGGCTTCAATCACCCGCGCGGTGCGCAAAAGCAGTTCCTCTCGTTCAGCGGCCAGGGACGACCCCCAGGTGTTCGTGGCTTGATGAGCTGCCGTGATTGCGCGCTCTATGTCGGCCTCCCCAGCCTGCTGGACCCTGGCGAACACCGCACCGGTGGCGGGATTGACGTCGTCGGCGACTTCCGTGGCAGATGAATCCACCCACTGGCCGTCGATAAACAATTTGTACGTAGGAATACCATCCACCACCTCGTATGATGCGGTAGACGCTGCTGCTAATTTTCTCGTGGATGCAAGTACCATTTCTAACTCCTCTCAAATCACCCGGTATCAGGTCCGGGCTTCAGGGGCCATAGCCCGCAACGTGTTGCCTTTTTTGTCAGGATAGATGCGGCGCAAGGTCAGACTGCGCATTCACCCGCGCGATCGGGGCAAGTGTTACCAAGGTTAGTATGAAAGGATGTCGACGCGCAAGTTACAGGGGCGACTCGATAGCATCGCTCGCGGCAGCGGTCGACGGGGTAAGTCTCGAACTGAAAAACGGGTTTCAAAATAATTTTTGACTCATCTTCTACCATGTCCTATAAATACATCTTCGTTTTCAATGACATATAAACACCGGTAAAGAGTGCGGCACTAAATTTGAACAGGATTCAAGACCCGCTCATTAAATTTATCAACATTTTTCTTGGTGAGCAGTTGGCAATTGGAGAAGTTGAGATTGACTCGATCATCCTATTTATCTAATCTTGGAATCTTTCGACCAGGCCGTTTGCCACGAACCGGATGTTTGGGATGCGGTGTCAGGAACATAAGAACGAACCAATGAACCAGTCCTGCTGGAAACAAACGTGGCGTCGGTGACACTTGACAACGTATCCAAGTTCTACGGTGATGTCCGCGCGACTCACGACCTTTCTTTTCACTGCGAGGACGGCCAGATGTTGGCCCTTCTTGGACCGTCCGGGTGTGGGAAGACATCCACCCTGAAGATGATCGCTGGTATCGAGGAGGTTGACCGCGGGGAAATCCACATCGGCACGCAGTTGGTGAACGACTTGTCTCCGGGGCAACGCAACATCGCCATGGTGTTCGAAGATTATGCGCTCTATCCGAACATGAGCGTTTTCGAAAACATCGCCTTCCCTCTTAAGTTGCGAAAATGGCCGGGGCAGGAAATTCGCAAGCGGATCGAACCCGTACTGGAGCTGCTGGGCCTGGAGGACCAGAGAGAAAGCGACGTACGTCGACTCAGCGGCGGTGCCCAGCAACGCGTCTCTATCGGCAGAGCACTGGTGCGAGAACCGGAACTGATCATCTTCGACGAGCCATTGAGCCACCTGGACGCCGATCAGAAAGTCCAACTGCGTACCGAAATCAGGCGATTGCAAAAGGACACAGGCCTGACTGGAATCCTGGTTACCCATGATCAAACCGAGGCCACCGCTATGGCGGACCTGGTGGTGATCATGAATCATGGGAAACTGCAGCAAATAGCCTCGCCGCAATCTCTTTACGATCACCCTGCCAATCTGTTCGTCGCTGAATTTATGGGCGAACCGGCCATGAATCTGCTGTCCGTGAGGCTGGAAATCGACGGGTCCAACTGTCACCTGGTGGGCGAGGGCTGGAGCGTTACTCCGGATCGAGCGGTCGCGGATCGAATCATGTCCTCCGCCCAGGGTAGGGAATTAATCCTCGGCGTGCGTCCCGAACTCATCAAGGTCTCCACGTCCAGAGCCGTACGCGGAAATATCGAAGGCACGTTGGCATGGCGGGAGTACCGTGGAGATGTCCACGTGCTTACGATCGCAGTAGCCGGCGGTGACACAGAAATCGTGGTTGAGTCCCGGCAACGGTTGGATTTTGACACTGGCGCGGCCCTGGGACTCGAAATTACCGCTGAGGCCTTGAACGTATTCGATGCCACGAGCGGTCGGAACCTGCTGACAGATACCACCGAGCATTGACGGAGATGAACCCGCACGACGGTCTGAGACTGGAACAGGTCAGCAAATCTTTCGCCGCCAACGATGCCGTACGAGATTTGTCAATCGACGCCAAACCCGGTGAAATCATTGCCGTCACAGGTCCTTCGGGTGCCGGCAAGACCACTACCTGTAGATTGATTGCGGGACTCGAAACCCCGAATTCGGGAATCATCACCGTCGCCGCCCGGGAGGTGACCCGGCTGCCTCCCCAGATGCGCTCTGTATCCATCATGTTCGAGTCATTCGCTCTGTATCCAATGATGACCGTTGCGGACAATATTGCTTTCGCCATGCGTGCGCCAACCCGGGATGATCGGGCCGACGAGGCCGAAATTGCCCGTCGACTGAAAGATGTGCTCGCACTCACCGAAATGTCCGAACTGGGCGGGAGACTGCCGCACGAACTGTCAGGAGGCCAGAAACAGAGGGTAGCCCTATGCCGGGCCCTGGCTCTGGACCCTATGGTCTATTTGTTAGATGAGCCAATCGCGCACCTCGACGCCAAGCTTCGCCATAAGTTGAGGGCCGCGCTGCGCCGGCGTCTGGTGGCCTCGGCGACACCGACGTTGTGGTCTACGCCGGACAGCATGGAGGCCCTGTCCGTGGCGGATCGTGTTGCCGTATTGATCGAAGGACGCCTGCAGCAGTTCGACCACCCCGTAACTATATACAAACGGCCGGCAAATACCCGGGTAGCCCGCCTGGTCGGCGACCCCGCAATGAACCTGCTGCGAGGCGGTCTGGTGCGGGAGAATGGCGCGCTCCTGTTTCGCAACCAGGCGATATCTCTTACCCTCCCGGAAGAAGCCCGCGTCAGGATCGATACCGGGAAAAGCATGAGTGAGGTGGTGTTGGGTATCCGAGCCGCGGACATTGAGATCGCAAGCAATAGCGGTGATGATGCCCGCAGTGTCGAAGTAAATTCGTATGAGCCGTTCGGCAAATACGCGATAGTAGGCGCCAAACTTGGCGCTGACACAATCAAGGCCAAATTCTTCCACGTCCCCCCGGTGGATGTGGACGACGTTCTATCAATTCGTTTGCACGCCGCGAATGCGGTCGTGTTCGACGGAGCAACCGGGAACGCAATATGATGACCGTCAACCGATAACCCTATCCGGGCCAACCTGCATATGGAGGAGAAACATGATTAAAAATCACTTGATACATCGTAAGGGCCGGCGTACGTTAACGGCCGCATTCGCGCTGTTAACGGCAGCGGCACTGCCGAACCTGGCGAACGCCTGGTCCTATGCAGAGGCGGCGGCGCCTTACAAAGGAACCAAGATCGTTATCCTTGACGAGGTAACCCCACTACAGCAGACGTTCGCAAAACTGGTTCCTCAATTCACCGCAGAAACCGGGATTGAGGTGGACTACCAGTTATTGAACCATTTCGAAGTCATCAACAAGGGCCAGGCTGATCTTTTGTCCGGCCGTGGCGCGTATGACGGCGTTATGCTGCACTCGGCCCAGACCGGACTGCTGCTCGATGCCGGCGTGCTACACCCAATTGACGCGTATCTTAAGGATCCAAAACTGACCAGCCCGGACATCGATACCGCCGACTTCATAGAACCGGCCTGGAGTACAACGGCTAAACACAAAGGTGCTACGTATGGGCTGCCGGCATGGAATTATAATGTCGTTTACTGGGCGCGGGACGATCTCCTTTCCCATCCGGAAGAACAGGCAAATTTCAAAGCCAAATTCGGCTACGACCTTGGGGTGCCCGCGACCATGCAGCAGATGCGGGACATCGCGGAATTCTTTACCCGCAAGGCAGGTGAACAACTGGCAGGCAAATCCCTGGACGGAGATTTCTATGGCATCGGTCTGGAAGGGATCAAGGGCGGCACCACCTGGGGCACGATGTGGAATTCATTTCTGAAGAACTGGGGTGGAGACATCTTCGATGAAAATGGTAATCCTAGCGTTGACACCCCGGAGAATAGGGCGGCCATGCAATTTTGGGGTGATCTGTGGAAGTTCGGCCCTCCCGGAACAGCCGAGACGTCGCTGCTCGATGTTCCGACTCTGGTAGGGACTGGCGTAGTGGCCCAGGCAGTTGCCTGGAGCGATTTTGCCCTGGGGGTCGACCAGCCCGGGAACTCTGAATTCGCAGGTAAGTTCACCTATGCAGCAATGCCGCCCAACACCGGCTACAGCGGGCCAAGATCAGCCGAGGGAGCACCCTCGATTATAGTGATCGGCAATGCCAGCAAGAACCCGGAAGCCGCCTATTTGTTCTTACAATGGATGAGTGACAAGCAAACACAGGCCAAGTTCGCCGACACCCTCGGAGGGGGCGTGCCAATCAGAACCAGTAGCTGGGCACTCCCGGCTTTCAAGAATTCATCCCGCGCAAAACTTTACGAAGCGATGCAAGAGACCCTGAAGTACACGCAAGGTAAGCCGAGAGCACCAAAGATCTACGAGATCTTTGACGTCATGTCGGGTCTGATGCAGGAGGTGGGGCTGGGCAAGATCACAGCCGAGGAAGCCGCCAAACGGGGTCAGACGGAACTGGAGAAGATATGCGAAGGTAAGTGTGTCCTGTAGACACTGGCCAAACACCCATCGTCGTCAATTCGGCGGCGATGGGTGCTAGTATTCGAACAAACACTGCGTCCATGATCGACACCAAATCAACGGCACAGGCCGAACTCCGCGATGTTATTCCGGAGGATAAAATCTGGTACCCCTATGCCCTGATCGCGCCGACTATGCTGACCCTGATCGTCGTCAGCCTCATCCCTTTTCTGTACACCGTATACCTCAGTTTGCACGAGGCAAAATACGGGCAGATCAAGGGGTTCATCGGTGTCGACAACTTCGTTACCGTGCTCACCGACCCACGATTCTGGAACTCCATGGGTGTAGCGGTGAAGTTCGTCCTTGTCGCCGTCCCCATTGAGTTCATGCTGGGACTGTCCGGTGCACTTATCCTCAATGCCGGCGTCAAACACAGGAACCTGCTGGTGCCCTTGATGTTCATCCCGACGATGATGGCGCCAATCGTGGTCGGGCTACTGTGGAAGATCATGTTCGCCGGTTCGTGGGGACTGTTGTCGTACAATATTTT
>CAXMTM010000166.1:0-7041 GCA_964196385.1 Arenicellales bacterium | reverse complement strand
CAACTCGCTGTAGGGTGTATGCACCGAGCCGGCTATCACGCCGTGCTGCTCGCGCTCCCTGTTTTCCCGAAGATCCGCCAGCAGCACATCAGGCATATCGACCTGCTCGGCGGCATCGCCCACGTCCACGGACCACCCTTTCTTTTCGACATCATCCTGAGGCATGGCGATGTGCATGTTGGCAGGCACCGCAACATCCATCATCTTTGGGTTTTGCAGATTTAGGTTATCCATAATGTCTACGTACTCCTCGATGGAATCTACCTGCAACCTGGGATTGAACCGCTTCTCTTCGCCTATGGTACTGACGGTATCCCCTTTATAGTCGTGCCCGGGATAGACCAGCGTGTCTTCCGGTAATTTGAGCAGCTTGTTGAACAGCGAATCGTACTGTGCCGCTGCGTCTCCCTGCTGAAAATCCGTCCTCCCGGTACCGCGTATGAACAAGGTGTCCCCGGTGAACACACGGTCATCCATCAAAAAACTGTAGGAATCCTGGGTGTGTCCCGGTGTATAGACGACCTTGATTTCGAGTGCACCGATGTCCACTACATCCCCTTCTTTTATCCTCACCGATACGACATCGACATCGCTCTGTTCGCCCATCATGGTGATGCACTGCGTGCGATCCCTGAGGGCGCCCAGACCGGTGATATGATCGGCATGCAAATGGGTGTCGATCGCTTTGACTAACCTCAGGTCGAGCTCTGCAAGAAGCTGGATATAACGATCGACCTTGTCCAGGACCGGGTCGATAATCAGGGCCTCCCCGCCCGCCCGACTGGCGATGATGTAGGTATAGGTGCTGGAGGTGCTGTCGAATAGCTGTCGAAAAATCATACCCTTCTCCACTCATTGCAGTCAGTAGTATGATAAGTTCTCTGTCGGTAATTGTCGAAGCCACAACTCTCTCCACGCCAGGGTGCAACGGTGAACGAAATCATCATCAAAGAAACGGGCGCATCAGCCGCAGCCATCGAACATCATTACGGAACCGGAAACGAGTACTTCAAACTCTGGTTGGATGAGACCATGACCTATTCCTGTGCCCTGTGGGATCCGGAAAATACCGGGCAAACCCTCGGCGCCGCTCAGCTAGCTAAAATTGACTACCACATCGGGCAGGCACGGGCGCAGGACGCAGACAACGTACTGGACATTGGCTGCGGCTGGGGTGGTGTGCTCGCCAGACTCACCGCCAAATACAACGTCAATTCGTCGGTGGGACTGACCCTGAGCGAGAGCCAGGCCGCGTGGATTACGAAAACCACTGATGATCCCGGAATCAGGATCAGCCTGCAAAGCTGGCAAGACCACGATGCTCCTGGCGCGTCCTACGACTCGATTATTTCTATCGGCGCTTTCGAGCACTTTGCAAAACTGGGTCTGGATTCCGATCAAAAAGTAAGCATCTACCGGGACTTTTTTACCCAATGCCACAGCTGGTTGAAACCCAGGCGCTGGATGTCCATGCAAACCGTCGCTTACGGCAACTCATTGCAAAAGGACTTTGACAAGTTCATCGCCCAGGAGATCTTTCCGGAAACAGACACACCCAGGCTGTGGGAAATATTCGCCGCTTCAGACCGCCTGTTCGAGGTGATCCAATTGCGTAACGACCGCGATGACTACCGACGCACGTTGCGGGCCTGGTATTCAAATCTAAAGGCGCGCAGAGAGAAAGCCGTGGCGATGAAGGGTGAAGCGGAAATCCGCAAGTTCGAGCAATACCTGCGCTTGATGGCTTACATGTTCGAAGTCGGCGGCCTCGACCTCCACCGCATCACGTTCAGAAAAATCGATGCGCCGAGGTGAGACAGTGTTTACAACCGATACCACTGCAACGAGGCGTGGGCTTTCCATGTACCCCGCTGTTGGTGAAATGAGTCGCTGCGTTCATTGCCGGCCCAAAGTCGCGCTGGCGATCCGGTCCGGCGTTACCACGATCCGGGATTGACAATTGAGTTCGTCGCTGTGGAACAACTTGCGGCAGATAAAGTGCCGTTTTTTACCGCTGGTAGTCCTGGGGATGACCCGGGTCCGGCTGAACAGTATAAGATCGATGGGAAAACCTTCCTGGGGCAGACCGGCGAGAAGCGGGTCGACCTGCTCGGCACTCACCCCCTGGTGTTTCTCGATCAACACAACGATTTCACTGGCCGGGTCATGGATATTCGATTCAAACACCGCGATGTTGTCATGGGAGACGCCAAGAATTTCCGCAAGCCGCTGCTCCAGGGTGCTGACCAGAAAGTTTTCGCCGTTTCGAATAATGATGTTCTTGATGCGTTCGATGATAAAAAGTTCGCCATCGAGCACCACGCCCATATCACCGGTCCCCACGCGCTGACGGTCGAAGCGATCTATCTGTCGATGCGCCCCGTCCACATAACCGAGGGCCACGGAGTCCCCTTGTATTACAATTTCGCCGGCGCACCCATCGTCCGTAACAGGCGACCCGTCTTCGTCCACCAGTTCCACGGCCATGCCTTCGATCGGGACCCCGGCCGTACACGCCGCCACCAGGTCCTCGCGCACCGGCCGTCCCGACTGCGATTCGTCGAACCCGGTCTGCGCCACCACCCGGGCGCGCTGGTTCACGCCGATACTGCCGGGATCCAGAAATACAAACCGGGCCGGGCTGTGCGGACGCGAGATGGTGGTAATGATGGTGGACTCCGCCAGGCCGTAGGCCGGGCGGATCATTTCAGGGCGCACGCCACAGGTTTCGAACTTCGCGCAAAAATCCCCTATGGTAGAAACCCGGATGGGTTCGGCGCCGATAAAAAAATGTTTCACGCCGGCAAGATCGAATTCGGCCGTGTCCCGGGCGGAGATCCTGGAACAGTAGTCGTAACCGAAATTTGGCGCGGTAGTGATGGTGCAGCGATGCTCGCTTATACCCCTTAACCACAGCGCCGGTCGCTTGATGAACTGGGTCGGCGTCATGATGTACAGCGGGTAGCGGTTGCAAAAACTGAACAGAACAGTCCCGACCAGGCCCATGTCATGGAACAGGGGCAGCCAGCTGATCATCCGCTCGCTGTCTGTCATATCGACAGCAGCCCTGATGCCGGACACGTTGGACAGGATGTTACCGTGTGAGATTGCAACGGCCTTGTGATCCCCCGTCGAGGAACTGGTAGTCTGGAAAAAGGCAACGTCGTTCCTGTCCGGCGTGCGATCCGCGGCCGGGGCTTGCAGCACATCCCAGTGGTCCAGTGGGGATTCACTCAGGCGTATAACCTGCATCTGCGCGGGAATTTCCTGGTGGAATTTCTCCTTGAGGCCCTCCTCCAGTACGAGGATGGCGGGCCGGTCGAACCTGAATCCCCAATGGTTGATTCTTTCCAGCAGAGCCTGGTGAGAGCCCAGCGCTCTGGGCATCGGGAAGATCATGGGAATGGCCCCCACGGAAATCGCACCGTAAAACGCGACCAGCGTGGCGAAGGGTGAGTGGCAGGCAATCAGGCAAACCGTTCCCGGGGTTGACCCCAGGTTCAGCAGACGTGCACCAAATGCGAATGAACGCCGCACGAGTTCAGTGTAGGAAACGTGATCGTAACCGCGCGACGCCGTGTTCCAGAAATACATACCGATCGAGGCAGATGCGTCGCCGGCATAGTCACGCATTACGTCGCTGAGACTGGATGCCATTGACAGAGAACTTCCTAGGAGCCTGTCCGAGAACAGAAGTCGTAGCGAGGGGAAGTCATTTTGAGTCCATTTTTTCGATCATTTGAGGAGAATAGTTATTCATATTTGACGAAAATGAGCGGGAAAATGGGCCAAAAGGGCTTTTCCGCAGTAGGCTCTCTGTTCTCGGACAGGCTCCTGGGTTCAAGCCGGCGGGCTAGCGCTTTCCTGCTTGCTTATGATTATCCTGACCAGATCGTCTACGGTCGACAGGTCCGCCGCCTCGCTGTCCGACAGTTCGAGCCCGAAGTGCTCCTCCATGGCCAGAACAAGCTCGATCCGGGCAAAGGAGTCCAGGCCGCTCTCTTCCAGATGCAGATCCGGTTTCAGGTTTTCCCGCTTGATCTTTGTTTTGTCAGCGAGAATCGTTGCAACTTCTTCGATTATCGTCTGATAATCACTCATACACCCTCCCTCTTATTTTTATACCGGCCCAAACATGCAAATATGTGGCGGCATTATAACTTAATCATCAGCACCTCATTGGCGACATGCTGAAAACAGCCCGGGACAAGATCGCCCTGGCAGTACTGCCGCGTATCGTGTGGGCGTACCTTCACCTTACGGTGTGGACATCGAAAGTGACGGTGCACGGCTCCTCTTTCCCGGATCGATTACAACAGCAGGGCTCCGCATTCATTTACGCGTTCTGGCACAACCGGCAGATCATACTGCCTGTCATCCGGAAAAATGAGTCCATTCACTGCCTGATCTCGTCCAGCCGGGACGGCGAATATATCGCCCGGGTAGCAGGCCTGTTTGGAAAGACTGCCATACGTGGATCGACTACCCGGGGCGGGTTCGAAGCCATGAAGCAGATGATGCGCGTGCTCAAATCCGGCGGGATAGCAGCGATAACACCGGACGGCCCTGTCGGGCCGGTGTTCGAGGTCAAACCGGGCGTGATCCAGATATCCCGTGCACTGGACACTCCCATCGTGCCCATCGCCTTCGACGCCAGCAAGAAAAAAGTGTTCGCCAGTTGGGACGGATTCAACCTGCCCTACCCTTTCAGCAGGATTGCAATCGTTTTCGGTGAGCCGCTCATCATAGGTGATTCGGAAACCACGCAAGAGGCTTGTGCCAGGCTAAAAATGGCCCTCGACGCGGTCACCAAAGAATCCACAAATTTTTTGAAACAAAGTGGCGCTGGGGTGGAATGACCCCAACGGTGATTTGATTGTTACTGCCGTCGCCGGTGGGCGGCGACCCGGCACCGGGTAGAACAGAATTTTGCCCCTCGACGAGCGGTAAAAGTTTCATTGCAATTCTGGCAGGTGGTTTGAGGGCGAGCCGCCCGCCGCTGCCGGGCCTGGGCGGCCAGCAGTTTCCTGAAACACTCGCGGCCACAGACGAAGTTCTTCGGCAGCGGATACTCCGAAAGAAAGCTGGTTATCTGCTGCTGCGGTGTATCGGTCTGGATCCAGCCCCGTTGCTGGATGGTCCGCCCGCACTGAACACAAGGAGTAGATCTGGTCGGAAACCTTTTAATATCACGCACCGAGTGCAACAACTGGGGTACATGAGCATTCTCTACGCCCCTGGCGCTGTAGTGCGGCTTCGAATGATCGCAGAAAATCGTGACCCGGTTGTTGCTCTCGCCCAGATCGTGGCGCACACGGTATATCCGTCGACGCTTGTCGTTTCGGCAATGGCGACAGGTCGCCTCCATGGGCTTAAAGTATGTCATTCGATTGCAGACACCCGGACATGGCCAGACTCAGAGGTTTCAGTATAGCACTATGTTAGTTGTTACATAATATATCCGGGCCGGATTATACTATTCACAGGTCCCGGAAATCACTGGGCGCGCAATGCCATTATTACGGCTATCGTTACAGTGATTGAGATCAACAACAGCATTTCTCGCCTTATTGAAACACTAATCTTCAGCATCGGGCCGGCAATTCACACGGGGAAGGTGCACAGATCTGGATTCAATCATAAAGGCATTCCCTGCGGTAAGCCCTGCGTGCTACAACTCATCGCAGAACCTGTCGATCTCCGCTTCCGTGTTGAAGTAGTGGACGGAAGCCCGAACGATGGCGTCGAGCTTTCGAGCCCCCATGTCGACCCGGGCGCTTTGGGCCTCGGAAACGCTGACGTTGATGTTCAGACTCCGCATTCTGCTTTCAATGTCAAATGAAGATTCGCCTTCCTTGGTGAACGTCACAATGCCACATTTCTGCTCACCCAGATCATGGGTTTGCACCCCACCCCTGGCGTCGAGTTGCCCTCTGAGCAGCTGACCAAGCCATTTGACCCTGCGCCAGATATTCTGGATACCGATTTCCTGTGCGTAGTCCACCGCCCGCCCCAGGCCGATGCGGCCGGCCACGAAGCTTTCCCAGTTCTCGAATCGCCTGGCATCCGGCCGAATCGTGTAACTTCCGGCATCGTGCCAGTGGGCGGAACGCAGATCGATGAACGGTGGTTCCAGTTGCTCGATAAGGGGCTTTCGTACATACAGCACACCGGTGCCCCTGGGCCCGCGCAGGAATTTTCGCCCGGCGGCGGATAAAATATCGCAGCCGATGTCCTGAACATTTATGGGCACCTGCCCGACTGACTGGCACGCATCAAGCAGATACAGAACGTTATGCTTTTTGGCTGTCCTGCCCACAGCGGCCACCGGGTTGACCAATCCACCCTGGGTAGGCACATGGGTCAGGGCAATGAGTCTCACCCGGTCATCGATCATGCTTTCGAGTTCGTCCAGGTCTATCTGGCCCGACTCATCGTCGGGAACGATATCTATGACCACACCCCTGGATCTGACCCTTTGCAAAAAGGCCAGATAGTTACTGACATATTCGGACCGTCCGGTCAGGATACGATCGCCCGGTTCGAACTCGATCGAGTAAAACGCCATATCCCAGGCACGGGTGGCATTCTCCACGTAAGCGATCTCATCGGGGCGGCAGTTGAGGAGTTCAGCAAAGGCCGTATAAAAGCGTTCACATTTATCCCGGTTCTCGTCTTCCGCTTCGTAGCCCCCAATGTTGCGCTCGAGATGCAAATGATCCAGCACAGCGTCAAAGACCGGATCGGGCATCAACGAGGCACCCGCGTTATTGAAATGAATGACCCGGCTGCAACCCCGGGTCTCACTGCGAACCCGGTCTATGTCTATTTCCGTCATTTTACGGTCACCTTTAAACTAAGGGAGAGTGGGGTTGCAACCCCACTGTTACACCCTCCCCTGGGAGCTACAACGCCTGGTCCAGATCCCGGATCAGATCTTCCTGATCCTCTATGCCCACCGAAAACCTGACCATATCGTCCGAGATGCCCATGGACTCCCTTCTTTCCGGACCCATCTCGTAGAATATGGTGTGGGCAACG
>CAXMTM010000165.1:0-13267 GCA_964196385.1 Arenicellales bacterium | reverse complement strand
CCCCCGTTAAACCATGGAAAATGAAACATTGTCACCAGGCACCGCCAGCATAGAACTGCTGCAATCACTGGTGTCCTTCGACACCACCAGTTATCGATCAAACCTCGAGTTGATCGACTTTGTCAACGAGTATTTGATGGGCCTGGGCGTCAGCGCCAAGCTCGATTTCAATAAGGAAAAAACCAAAGCCAATCTTTATGCCGTGATAGGGCCTGCCGACCGGGGTGGGATTGCACTTTCCGGACACACCGACGTGGTTCCCGTCGAAGGCCAGGCGTGGACGCTGGATCCCTGGGAACTCACCTTGAAGGAAGGCCGCTACTATGGTCGTGGCACCACCGATATGAAGGGATTTATTGCAGTGGTGCTTGCGGCAGTGCCGGGCTTTCTGTCCGCTGAACTCCTCAAGCCCATCCATATCTGCCTGTCCTACGACGAGGAAATCGGCTGTCTGGGTGTTCGCAGTCTGCTCCGCTACCTACAGACCCGGCACAACCGGCCCGAGATCTGCTTCGTCGGCGAACCTACCGACCTGGAGGTCGTGATCGGGCACAAGGGGAAGCTCACTACACGCTGCCGCGTGAAGGGGCAAGCCTGTCATTCCTCGCTGGCGCCGCAAGGGGTCAACGCGGTCGAATACGCCGCCAGGGTTATTACTTACCTGAGTGAGATGGCGAGACGCAAGCAGATCGAGGGTCCTTTCGATAAGGCATACGATGTTCCCCACAGCACAGTACACACCGGCGTGATTCAGGGTGGAACCATGGTCAACGTGGTACCGGAAGAGTGTCAGTTTTTGTTCGAATTCCGCAATTTACCGACCGATTCTCCACAAGCCATGTTGAACGAAGTGCAAACGTTCGCCCGGGAAAAACTGCAACCCGCGATGACTGCCATTAATCCTGATACGGGATTTTTGTGGGAGGAGGAATCCAGTTTTTCGGGGCTGGATACCGTTGCGGATGCCGAGGTGGTGCGCCTCGCCCAGCAGTTCAGCGGTTCCCACGGCACCAAAAAAGTAGCTTTCGGGACCGAAGCCGGCGGCTTCCACCATACCGGTATACCCGCAATTGTCTGCGGCCCCGGGTCCATTCAACAGGCCCACAAGCCCGATGAATTCATCCATGCCAGCCAACTTGCCGCCTGTGAAATATTTATCGACAATGTTGTCGAGCACCTGTCTGCCGGCCTGTCTTAGTGGATCGAAGCAAGCTCGCAAGTTTTTATTCGTCGCGACGCCGCTCCGGCGTCTTTTCTCTGCAACCTTTTCTCGTATAAACTCCGTGCCTTTTAACGAGCTCTGAACTGGTGCGGGTACGTCGGTTCAGCGACTGCAGGTTTCTAAAATAGAGGATTGAACTATGAAACAACCGGTACGAGTTGCGGTCACAGGCGCGGCGGGACATATCAGCTACGGCACGCTGTTTCGGATAGCGGCAGGGGAGATGCTCGGCAACGACCAGCCCGTGATCCTGCAACTTCTGGAAATAACGCCGGCCCTGGACGCACTGAAAGGTGTGGTGATGGAACTTGATGACTGTGCATTTCCTTTGCTGCAGGGTGTGGTCCACACGGACGACGCCGAGACCGCATTCGGTGATGCGGATTACGCCTTGCTGATAGGTGCCAAGCCGCGTGCAGCAGGCATGGAGCGCAAGGACCTGCTTATGGACAACGGCCACATATTCTCGGCCCAGGGGAAAGCGCTGAACGCTGCGGCCAGTCGGGACATCAAGGTTCTCGTCGTCGGCAATCCGGCCAACACCAACGCTTTAATCGCACTGAATAATGCGCCTGACCTGGAAGCGAGGCAATTCACCGCGATGACGAGGCTCGACCACAACCGCGCCATCAGTCAGCTTGCTGCGAGGACCGGAACACACTCTACGGATATCAGCAGGATGATCATCTGGGGAAATCACTCCGCCACCCAGTACCCGGACATCCACCACTGCCGGATCAACGGCGAGGCGGCGATGGAGCAGGTAGACTCAGCGTGGGTGAGTGATAACTTCATTCCGACCGTGCAGCAACGCGGCACCGCGATCATCAGGGCGCGTGGGGCATCCAGTGCGGCCAGTGCCGGTTCCGCCGCGATGGACCACGTGCGTTGCTGGGCCTTGGGCACGGCGGCCGAAGACTGGGTAAGTATGGCGGTGCCCAGTGACGGCAGCTACGGTGTGGCGGAGGGCGTGATGTATTCGTATCCGTGCACCTGCGCCAACGGACGTTATGAAATTGTTCAGGACCTGGCTATCAACGAGTTCAGCCGGGAGAAGATGCAGATAACGGATCAGGAGTTGCGGGAAGAACGGGAAGCGGTAAAGGAATTGTTTCGATAAGGGCCTGGCCCGCAGGAGGCGCAGTCAAATGTCAAGCCAGCGAATAAAATTCCCCGGCACCCATGGTGATTTGGATGCCCGGCTCGATTTGCCGAGCGGACCACCGAGAGACTACGCACTGTTTGCACACTGCTTCACCTGTTCCAAGGATACGGTGGCCGCTTCGAGGGTGAGCAGGGCCCTGGCTGCGCGGGGAATAGCAGTTTTGCGTTTTGATTTCACCGGCCTGGGGGGTAGTGACGGGGAGTTTGCCAACACTAATTTCAGTTCGAACACGGAGGACCTGATCAGGGCCGTTGAATTCCTCAGGCAGCGGGCCAGGGCGCCGGGGATTCTTATCGGGCACAGTCTTGGCGGTGCAGCGGTTCTCAGCGCGGCGGAACAGGTCAGTGAGTGCAAAGCGGTGGTGACAATCGGTGCCCCCAGCGACCCTGACCACGTGCGGCATTTGTTTGTCGACAGTATTGACGAAATCGAGTCGCGCGGTGAAAAGGAAGTGCTTCTGGCCGGACGAAAATTTGTTGTGCGCAAACAGTTTCTCGACGACATCAGTGAGCAGAATCTGTCGCAAAAGATCCACCGCCTGAACCGGGCGCTGTTGGTAATGCACAGCCCCCGGGATGATACAGTAGATATCGATCATGCCCGGGCGATCTATCAGGCGGCACTGCACCCGAAGAGCTTCATATCACTGGACGGTGCGGATCATTTATTGACCAACAAGGACGATGCGGAATATGTCGCGCAAGTGGTGAGTGCCTGGGTAAGTCGCTATCTGCCGCGCGGGTCAGAACAGACAGCGCCGGACACGGAGCCTCGAACCGTACTGGTCAGCGAAGACAAGACGGGTAAATTTTCACAGAACGTCCGGATCGGGCCTCACCGGCTGCGGGCCGATGAGCCCGTGACTTACGGTGGAGACGATTCGGGGCCGTCGCCTTATGATTTTCTGCTGGCCGCCCTGGGCACCTGTACGGCAATGACTATTCGTATGTATGCTCAAAGAAAGGGCTTGCCTTTGCAACAGGTGGAAGTTGAGTTGAACCACGACAAAATCCACGCCGCCGAGTGCGAAAGCTGCGAATCGGAATTCGGCAAAATAGACCAGATTCAACGCCGCATCCGAATGACCGGTGAACTTGATGCTGAGCAGCGCCGGCGCCTGCTTGAAATCGCCGATAAGTGTCCGGTGCACCGCACGTTGCATTCCGAAGTTTTGGTTGAAACGGATGAAAAAGGATGACCCGGGCATCGAAACCCTGCCATCCAGACGCCTAAATAATTTTGATGATGCGCGCATAATGCATAAAAATAAGTTATATAATAAAAAACTTATATACTAAGTCAATCTAAAGCGCGTTGTTTTAGATGGATTTTTTCGGATTCATCGTGCATCCGGTTCCATAACGCCGGAATAGGAAGGAAGGATTACATTTTTGTCACGGACTTGTTCCCCGCAGATTAGCCCGCTAAGCTATCCGGGCATCGAGAAAGTGCAAGGCCATCTCGGTGCGGGGCTTCATAACTGATTGATTGAAAAGTAATTAGTAAATCCTGAACGGCCCGGGTACGGTACCAGTCGGTGATACCGGCACACCACGGCAGCGGATCCGGAGCGGACAGTTATCGCCAAAAACGCTGACGCGTCTCCTTGCCCCCACGTCGCTTAAGGTGGCGTGGGGGAAGGGAGTTTTTCTTGAGCAACACCTTTAAAGATCATTTCTCCGGGCACGCGACGCAATATCAAATCGCGCGGCCTGATTATCCCCGGGAATTGTTCCATCAGTTGGCGGGGCTGGCACCATCGCAGGCGTGTGCATGGGATTGTGCTACGGGCAACGGGCAGGCCGCCCTCGCTCTGGCACGGCACTTCACGGATGTTTACGCAAGTGACGCAAGTTTCGAACAGGTCAATCAAGCCTCAAGGCATCATGGCGTTCACTACTACGTTGCCACCGCCGAGGAGTCGGCGGTGGCCGGCGATACATTCGATCTGATCGCGGTTGCGCAGGCACTGCACTGGTTTGACATAGACAAATTCATAACGGAGGCTCGCAGGGTTCTGAAAAAAGATGGACTGCTGGCGGTCTGGTGTTATCAGCGGATGAACATTAATCCCGCCATAGACGAAATTATCATGTCTTATTACACACACACTGTAGGTCGTTACTGGCCTGAGGAACGAAAGCACGTTGAAAATGGATACAGTATTTTTGAGATTCCGCTGGAGGAGAAAAAACTGCCAACGTTTGTAATCGAAAAATATTGGGATTTGCAGCAGCTCAGTGCTTATGTGAGAAGTTGGTCAGCGACGCAACGATACATGCTCGAGCACCACGAGGACCCCGTCATCGCATTGACGGAGAGTTTGCGACAGGGGTGGGGGCGTGCCTCCAGAAAGCACCGAGTGCAGTGGCCGCTGGCGGCCCGTGCCGGCAGGTTAGCCTAGGAGCCTGTCCGAGAACAGAAGCCGTAGCGAGGGGAAGCAATTTTGAGTTCATTTTATCGATCATTTGAGGAGAATAGTTATTCATATTCGACGAAAAGGAGCGGGAAAAGGGGCCAAAAGGGCTTTTCCGTAGTAGGCTCTCTGTTCTCGGACAGGCACCTTACCTGCAGGCCGGACCCCGCACTGAGAACCTCCCCGTTGTGGATATTTCCGTAATTATTCCGACATACAATCGCGAGGCATTTATAGGCCGCGCCCTGGATTCAGTGCTGGCCCAGAGCAGCCAACCTGCCGAGGTCATCGTGATAGACGATGGATCAACGGACTCCACCGCAGCACTGCTGCGGCAATCGTATCCGGAGGTTACTTATGTATATCAGGAAAATCAGGGAGTTAGCAGTGCCCGTAATGCCGGCGTAGCGATAGCGCAGGGCGACTGGCTGGCCCTGCTGGATTCCGACGATGAATGGCTGCCTGCCAAGCTGGCCGCGCAGTCAGCCGCATTATCACAGAACCCTGAATTTCGAATATGTCACACCGATGAAATCTGGATCCGCCATAATGAACGGGTCAATCCGATGCGCAAGCATGAAAAATCCGGTGGCTGGATCTACGAAAAGTGTTTGCCGATGTGCGTGATTTCTCCTTCATCCGTTTTGATCCATCGCTCTGTCTTCGACAACGTGGGTGGTTTCGATGAACAGTTGCCCGCGTGTGAAGACTACGACCTCTGGTTGAGGATCTGTGCGTCGTATCCCGTGCTCTTTGTAGACGATTTGCTGTTGAAAAAATACGGTGGTCACGAAGATCAATTGTCCCGTAAATTCTGGGGCATGGACCGTTTCAGGGTCCACGCAATGGAAAAAATGCTCAGCACCGGCCCATTAGGGGCACACCAGCGTACGGCGACCCTGCGGGAGTTGCTGCGCAAGTTCCGTGTCCTGCTCAACGGTGCACGCAAACGAAACAACGATCAGTTCATGCTGACTTGTTCGCAAAAGATCGCTGCATACGAGAAACTGGAGGTCGGAAATCCATGATTAACCTGGTTGTCGCACTGGGCAGTGAGGCCGGGCCGCTGGTGCGCCATTTCCGAATGTCTCGGGATCGCGGGGCATCCGGATTCCGTGTCTACGCCAGAGATGAGATGCGACTGGTGGTTACCGGTGTCGGTAAAATAAATGCAGCCGGCGGTGTCGCCTACCTGGGTGGCCGCGATTTCGCTTCGCAGCGAGCCTGGTTGAATGTGGGTCTGGCGGGGCATGAATGCCTGGCTGTCGGTACCGGCACGGTAGCACATAAAATAACGGATCGGGTGCTCGCCAGAAGCTGGTATCCGCAGCAGGTCGGCAACTTTCACGGCATCGGTGCCCACGTGGTGACCTACGATCACGCAATTACCGACTATCCACCGTCGGCAGTTTGCGAAATGGAGGCGGCGGCTTTTTATTCCATCGCGAAACGGTTTGGCAGCAGTGAACTGATCCACTGTTACAAGGTGATTTCCGACAATGCGGCGAGCGACATCGCCACCGTATCGCCCACCCTGGCCAGGGACCTGATCGGGGACAATTTGAAACATGTCGACAGCATGGTCAACCGCCTTTCAGATCTGGCCAGACAGGTAATTAACAGTGAACAAACAAAGCAGGAGTTGCCAGCCATATGATCCCGGACGAACAGGCCAACGAATATATCGATCTGCGCAGCGACACCGTGACGCGCCCCACAGAGGCCATGCGCAGGGCAATGAATGTGGCGAAGGTGGGCGATGACGTGTTTGGAGACGACCCCACCGTCAACCGGTTACAGGCGATCGCGGCCGAGATGCTGGGCACGGAAGCGGCGTTGTTTCTGCCTAGTGGGACACAATCGAACCTGTGTGCGTTGCTGAGCCATTGCCAGCGCGGTGACGAATATATCGTCGGGCAAGCTGCACATACTTACCGAATGGAAGCGGGCGGTGCAGCGGTGCTGGGCAGTATTCAACCGCAGCCCCTCGATTTTCAATCGGATGGCACGCTCGACCTCGATATGGTGGCCGCAAACATTAAGCCGGACGACCCGCACTTTGCCACAACCCGCTTGTTGTGTGTGGAAAATACCCAGAACGGGATGGCATTGCCGTTGGAATATTTTAGCGCCGCAAGAAAGCTTGTAGATAAACATGCGCTGGGTCTGCATCTGGACGGTGCTCGGGTTTTCAACGCCAGTGTCAAGCTTGGTGTTTCCGTCACGGAGATCAGCCGGCACTTCGATTCGATATCGGTTTGTTTGTCCAAAGGGTTGTGCGCACCCGTGGGTTCGGTGTTGTGTGGCTCTGCGGAGTTTATCCACAGTGCACACAAATGGCGGAAGATGCTGGGGGGCGGCATGCGTCAGGCGGGGGTGCTGGCTGCCGCGGGCATTGTCGCATTGACGGAGCAGGTACAGCACCTGGCACAGGACCACGCACATGCAGCACTGCTGGCCGAGGGCCTGCAGAGCATTGAGGAACTGAAAGTCGACTTCGATGCGCTGCACACCAATATGATCTTTGCGGAAGTCAGCGAGGGTGTGCTGCCGGAATTGATGCGGGACATGCAAAGCCGCGGTGTGCTTGTCCACGGCTTTAATAAAACGATGCGACTGGTAACGCACCACGATTTCAAGGCCACCAGCATCGATTATGTCATCGACGCATTAAAGAGTTATTTTTCCAAATAAAAGAATAAAAGGGGTCTGACCCTTTTATTTCAGGATTGATTGCAGCAGGGTGTCCACGGACATACGCAGCATTTGGGGATCGGGTCGGGATTTGCAAGACACCCGGATCCCGTGCATCCCCACCAGCAGGGACCGGGCCAGAATCTCAGGATCCTTGTCAGGACTGATATGAAGAAGTTTCTGACCTTCGGTGATGATGTCCCTGAGTTTATTTTCCACCGAATCGAACATTTCGCGAAGACGATCGTTGATTTCAGAATCGTCGGCGGGTGTTTCCAGCAGAGTGTTTACCATCATGCATCCCTTGTTGTCCGGATCCCGCGTGGAAGCCTCGATGATGCGTTCGAATAAACCCCGGATACGATCAGCCGGTGATATATCCTGACATAACCGTTCATCCAGTCCGGACATGTTGAGCTCATAGTAGGTTTCAAGTGTTTCCAGAAAAAGTGACCGCTTGCTTTCGAAAGCCCCGTAGAGGCTACCGGGCTGGAGTCCCGTTGCATTGGTCAGGTCCTTCATGGACGTTGCGTTGTAACCTTTACGCCAGAACGTTTCCATGGCTCGGTGCAGTACTTCACTGCGTTCATATTCGGGAGGTCGGGGCATACGCTAACGATTCGTGTGTTTGACTGCCGGATTATTACTCCGATTGCCCATATGTTCAAATGTCCGCTTGTACTGGAGTGGCCGGGCGACAGTTTGTCGCCCCTGTTACCCGGGTTGCCCGTTTACCGGGGCTCCCGCGTTGAATGGTTGCGGCTTGATCATATGACTTCAGGAGGCGATAGCCGGTATTTGAATGATACAATCCAGCACGCGTTATCCCGTGCGACGCGGGCCAGGAACACATAGCAGGTATTGCCGTGGAGAAAAGTAAACGATGATCAGACTGGCGGTAACCGGTGCAGCCGGGCGCATGGGGCGGACCATCATCCAGGCAATTCAGGTCAACCCGAAGGTCGAACTGGCCTGTGCCATAGAACGCGGGGATTCCGATTTCATCGGAATGGATGCCGGAGAAGCCTCCGGATGCGGACATTTGGGTGTGCCCGTGGAGAGCGACTGGTCGGAGCGAAAATTCGATGTCTTGATCGAGTTTACCGGGCCGCAGGCCACTCTTGACCATGCACGGAATTGCCTCGACGCCGGAGGGCGCATGGTAATCGGTACTACCGGCCTCAGCGATTCTGACAAGCGTCAAATCGCCGCACTGTCGGACAATATGGCTGTAGTCATGGCCCCGAACATGAGTGTAGGCGTGAATCTGTGTTTTCACCTGGTGGAACTGGCCGCACGCACTCTGGGCGATGATGTCGATATTGAGATCGTGGAGGCGCACCATCGTCACAAGGTTGATTCTCCGTCCGGCACGGCACTGAGGCTGGGCGAGATTGCGGCTGCCGCAGTGGGCTCGAACCTGGACGAACATGCCATATACGGGCGCCAGGGGCAGGTCGGGCCGCGGCAGCGAAAGACAATTGGGTTTTCCACCATCCGGGGTGGCGACATCGTCGGTGAACACACCGTCTTGTTTGCCGGTGAGGGCGAGCGGGTAGAGATCACCCACCGGTCTTCCAGTCGAATGACTTTCGCCAACGGGGCGGTCCGCGCGGCAATGTGGTGCATGCGGCATGACAGCGGACTGTTCGATATGCAGGATGTCCTTGGGCTTAATTGATCAGATTTGTGTTGTGAATTAGAATCCGGTCTTTAATGACTCCGATGAAAGAGCGATCGACGGGGAGAAACTCGACCGGGTTTCTCCCTTTTTTTGGTGGGTCAAAGTGAAACAGCTTGCGGAGCAGGATAAAAGAAAACTATGAACACCCGGGCTCTGTTGGCATTGGAAGATGGCACCCTGTTTCATGGTGTCTCTGTCGGCGTATCCGGACAAACCGTCGGTGAAGTCGTATTCAATACGGCGATGACGGGCTATCAGGAGATCCTGACGGATCCGTCATACGCCCGCCAGATCGTGACCCTCACCTACCCGCATATCGGAAACACGGGCACCAATAGTGAAGATGACGAAGCGGACCGGATTTTCGCCTCGGCACTGGTGATTCGTGATGTCCCCAATCGCATGAGCAACTGGCGCGCCGGGAAGACGCTGCCGGAATTTCTTGATCGACATGGCCTGGTGGCCATTGCCGGGGTCGATACGCGCAAACTCACCCGGTTGATCCGTGAACGAGGGGCCCAACGTGGATGTATTATTGCCGGCGATGCCATAGACAGTGAAGCCGCGATAGCCGGGGCCCGGTCGTTTCCAGGGCTCAAGGGTCTGGATCTTGCCCGCGAAGTGACAACTGACCGGATTTACACCTGGTCCGGGGGGGGCTGGGAACTGGGCAACAGTTTTCGTGACGACCCACCTGTGCAATTCAGGGTATTGGCTTATGACTTCGGCATCAAACGAAACATTCTGCGTATGCTGGCGGATCGCGGTTGCGAGGTCACCGTGGTGCCGGCCACTACACCGGCGTCGCAAGTCATGGAACACCGGCCGCACGGCGTGTTTTTGTCGAATGGGCCCGGCGACCCGGAACCCTGCGATTATGCTATCCGGGCCATTGCGCAGATCCTGGATGAAGGCTTACCCGTATTTGGAATTTGTCTCGGCCACCAGTTGATGGCCCTGGCATCGTCAGCGAGGACAAAAAAAATGAAGTTCGGGCACCACGGTGCAAATCACCCGGTGCAGGACATGAGCACGGGTCAGGTACTGATCACCAGCCAGAACCACGGGTTCATGGTCGATGACAGGCTGCCGCCAGGCCTGGTGCTCACCCACAAGTCGCTGTTCGATGGTTCTGTACAGGGCATCAAGCGCGTCGACCGGCCGGCATTTTCATTTCAGGGGCATCCCGAGGCCAGCCCGGGACCGCACGATATCGGTTATCTGTTCGACAGGTTCATTGACCTGATGCGCCATCATCAACAAGACAATCACAAACAAACCGAATTGTCGGTACAAATAAAAACCGGTCATGCCTAAGAGAACCGACATTCGGAGCATCTTGTTGATCGGTGCCGGCCCGATCGTTATCGGTCAGGCCTGTGAATTTGATTACTCGGGTGTGCAGGCTTGCAAGGCCCTCAAGGAGGAGGGGTATCGCGTCATTCTGGTTAATTCAAATCCCGCTACGATCATGACTGATCCGGATTTTGCCGATGCGACCTATATCGAGCCTATTACCTGGCAGGTGGTGGATCAGATCATTGCCAAAGAGTTGCCCGACGCGATCCTGCCGACCATGGGTGGCCAGACCGGGCTGAACTGCGCCCTGGATTTGTGTCGGGAAGGGGTGCTGGACCGTTACAATGTTGAGATGATCGGTGCCACAAGGGACGCTATAGACAAGGCCGAGGACCGGGAGTTGTTCAAGCGCGCGATGAAAAACCGGGGCCTGAATACAGCCAGAGGAGCGGTTGCCCACAGCATGGAAGAGGCCTTTCAGGTACAGGCGATGGTCGGCTACCCGGCCATAATAAGGCCTTCGTTTACGCTGGGTGGAAGTGGCGGCGGCGTGGCCTACAACAAAGAAGAGTTTGTGGGTATTTGTGAACGTGGACTCGAGGCTTCACCAACCAGTGAACTGTTGATCGAAGAATCGATCCTGGGGTGGAAAGAGTTCGAGATGGAAGTCGTGCGTGACCACAAGGACAACTGCATCATCATATGTTCCATCGAAAATGTCGATCCCATGGGCCTGCACACCGGTGACTCGATAACGGTCGCCCCCGCGCAAACGCTTACCGATAAGGAATATCAGCTGATGCGGAATGCCAGCATAGAAGTGTTGAGGGAGATCGGTGTGGATACGGGGGGGGCCAACGTGCAGTTTGCCATCAACCCCGACGATGGGTGCATGGTGGTCATCGAGATGAATCCCAGAGTATCGAGATCGTCTGCACTGGCATCCAAAGCCACCGGTTTTCCCATTGCCAGGGTTGCCGCAAAACTGGCCGTTGGATTTACCCTCGATGAGTTGCGCAATGAGATCACCGGCGGAGTGACGCCGGCTTCTTTTGAGCCAGCCATAGACTACGTGGTGACCAAGATACCGCGTTTTGATTTCGAGAAGTTTCCTGAAGCGGACAGTGTTCTGACCACGCAGATGAAATCAGTAGGCGAAGTCATGGCCATCGGCAGAACTTTCCAGGAGTCACTGCAAAAAGCGGTGCGCGGCCTCGAGATCGGATCTTACGGTTTCGATATACAACTGGAACCGGAAACGGACGGGCGGGACCAGCTGGTCAGGATGTTGCAGGTTCCAGGCGCCAGGCGGTTGTGGTATCTGGCCGAAGCCATGCGCATGGGAATATCCGTGGAAAATATCTACGGCTATACCAGCATCGATCCCTGGTTTCTTGCGCAGCTGGCCGAGTTGGTGGACATTGAAAACGGGATCAGGCGGGAAGGCCCCGGGGCGATCGATCGCGAGACCCTGTGCCACTGGAAACGCAAGGGTTTTTCAGACCACCGGCTGGCGCAGTTGCTGGGCATTGGCGAGGAGGCATTTCGCGCCCTGCGGCACGCTCACAATGTGCGTCCTGTCTACAAGCGGGTGGATTCCTGTGCGGCCGAGTTTGCGGCTGCAACGGCCTACATGTACTCCACCTATGAAGAGGAGTGTGAGGCGAATCCGGATCGGTCCCGCAAGATCATCGTGCTGGGGGGCGGCCCGAACCGGATCGGTCAGGGGATAGAGTTCGATTATTGCTGCGTGCACGCTTCGATGGCCTTGCGGGAGGACGGCTATCAGACCATTATGGTCAACTGTAACCCGGAAACCGTATCCACCGACTACGATACATCGGACCGATTGTATTTTGAGCCGCTGACCCTCGAGGACGTGGTCGAAATCATCCACACCGAGACCCCGGACGGGGTTATCGTTCAATATGGCGGACAGACGCCGTTGAAGCTGGCCCGGGACCTGGAGGCAGCAGGTGCACCGATTATCGGCACTACTCCCGAGGCTATACATCGTGCCGAAGATCGCGAGCACTTCCAGAAATTGCTGTTTGATCTCGGTTTGTTGCAGCCACCCAATCGCCTCGCGGCCAGCGCGCCGGAAGCGCTGCAACGTGCCGGAGAAATTGGATATCCGCTGGTTGTAAGGCCATCCTATGTGTTGGGTGGGCGGGCCATGGAAGTCGTACACAGCGCGGAAGATCTCGAAAGCTACATGAAGGCCGCCTTCGAAGTATCCAATAAATCTCCGGTACTGCTCGATCGTTTTTTGAACGATGCCATCGAGGTCGATGTCGATGCCATATGTGACGGTACGGAAGTGCTGGTAGGCGGCATCATGGAGCACATCGAGGAAGCAGGTGTACACTCCGGGGACTCCGCTTGTTCCCTCCCGCCCTATAGTTTGCCGTCACACATTCAGGACCGGTTGCGCGACCAGACCAGAACACTGGCGCTGGCGTTGAATGTCATAGGCTTGATGAATGTCCAGTTTGCAGTAAAGAAAGATGATATCTATGTGCTCGAAGTAAATCCACGTGCGTCGAGGACGGTCCCCTTCGTGTCCAAGGCAACGTCCAGACCGCTAGCCAAGATAGCTGCTCGTTGCATGACGGGTAAAACTCTGACCGAACAGAACGTTGTCACTGAAATTGTCCCGGGGTATTACTCGGTCAAGGAGGCGGTGTTCCCATTCATCAAGTTTCCCGGTGCAGATACGGTGCTGGGGCCGGAGATGAAGAGCACCGGGGAGGTCATGGGTATTGGCAGGAGTTTTGGTGAGGCCTA
>CAXMTM010000164.1:0-3788 GCA_964196385.1 Arenicellales bacterium | reverse complement strand
TCGTAGTTCGTTACATAATCAACCGCGCTCATCTTGTCGTCTCGTATTTTCTCGTCTTATTCGATTTCAACGGAACGCACCGCGTCTGTGAACCGTTTTATTTTAACCGGGTCTTTATGTCCTTTTGCCATTTCGACACCGCTGCTCACATCCACCGCGTAGGGCCGCACCGTACGTATGGCACGCGCCACGTTTTCCGGATCCAGGCCGCCGGCCAGAATGACCGGCTTGTGCAGGCTGTCCGGCAAACGCTCCCAGGTAAAAGACTCGCCAGTGCCGCCGTACAGGTCACTCACCAGCGTGTCCAGCAACAGACTCCTGGCCCCGGGGTATTTTCTTGCCTCAACAACTGCGTCGGCAATAGTGCGGGCCCTGATGGCCTTGATGTAGGGAAACCCGTAGGATTCGCACAGCCCGGGGGTCTCATCGCCGTGCAATTGTAAGATATTTACCGGCACTTTATTCAGCAAATTTCGCACATCAGTAACAGATTCATTGACCAGCACCGCCACCGTCGTCACAAAAGGCGGCAAATCGCCGATGATCTCCGCTGCATACCCGTAATCAACAAAGCGGGGACTCGGGGCATAGAACATAAACCCGAGCGCATCCGCCCCAGCCCGCACCGCAACTCGGGCATCGTTCCTATTCGTAATCCCACAAATTTTGATCAGGGTGTTCATTTTCAAGTATTCACGACCAATGGGGTTACCCATCAATACACGTTAACTCCCTCTCCCTCCGGGAGAGGGTTGGGGTGAGGGGAGGGGATTATATTATGACATCAATGGGATCAGACTCGATTCTTTGTCAACCCCAAACCAAATGGTCCAGATCCAATGCCAGTGCTTCGGCGATATTTTTCAAGCTCCCGATTTTTCCCTCTCGCTTCCCAGCTTCGATCTGAGACAGATAGGGCTGTGTAATGCCAGCCCGCTGGGCCAGTTCGCTAACGGTGAGATCACGATATTCACGCCAGACTTTTATGGGGCCTTCACCATCCACCAGCCGGACCAAAATTTCATGAGGGATCAATTCTTCCTCTCCCGTCTCAACAGCCGCGGTAACGCGATCATAATCACGAAGATCTTCGAGCATCTCCGAGTCCGCAATCAGTTTCACGTACTCGCGATAGGGAAAAACCGCACATTCCGGCTTGCCGTTTTTCTCGATAACTTGTGGTGTACTCATTTGTAAGCTTCTCCACGTACCGCAATTTTAATTACAATAATCAACAGTTGATTTTAATCAAATTCTAATATTACTCGTCAGGGGTGGTTTGTGGAGAATTTGTTCGGTAACTCTGGATCCCGGCCTTCGCCGGGATGACGAATATTTTCGGGATGGCAATTATCGCCGGGATGACGCTATTTGAAGTGTCCTGTGTCACCAGTAACGGGTTGGTTCGGTGTGGGTGGGCAGGGCGTAGTTTTCTGGGTAGGTGATTGACGTCAGATACAATCCGCCGGGGGGTGCGGTGGCACCGGCCTGGGTTCGATCCCGCGCTGCGAGCACCTGTGCCGGCCAGTGTTCGGGTCTGTCCCCTGCCCCGACGGTGGTGAGTGTGCCGACTATGTTGCGCACCATGTGTTGCAGGAAGGCGTTTGCCGCCATGTCGAACCAGATCCAGTTCGAAGATTCACAGATGGTCAGTTGTGACAGGCTTCGTAGAGGGCTTTTGGCCTGGCATCCCGCCGCCCTGAAGGAAGAAAAATCGTGTTCACCGACCAGAGCGATGGCGGCGGTGCGCATCGCATCCACATCCAGCTTCCGGTGATCCCAGCACACTTTGCTACGCAGCAGCGCGGAGGGGACCCGTCTGTTCAGGATGATGTAACGATACGATCTTTTAAGGGCGCTGAAACGGGCGTGAAAATCCGCAGTCACTTCTTTCACCCACAACAGCGAAACATCATCGGGCAGTTTCGTATTGACGCCACGCAGCCACTGGTAAGGCGTACGCAGGGCGGATGTGTCGAAATGTACGACCTGGCAGTTGGCGTGCACACCGGTATCGGTGCGACCAGCGGTAATAATGGTTACGGGATGATCCGCAACAGAGGAGACGGCGCTTTCAACGGAAGCTTGTACCGTACGTTGGCCCACCTGGCACTGCCAGCCGCTGAACCGTGCGCCATCGTACTCAACCCCCAGCGCAATGCGCACACTCGTATAAAAACCTACCCAAGTTGTGCTTCGATCTCAGCCGCCTGGTCTTTCTGGGCCGGGCTGCCCTCCTTCATCACTTCGTCAATGATGCTGCGTGCACCCGCTTTGTCACCCATGTTCAGATAGGCCTGGGCAAGATCCAGCTTGGTGGCGGCCTCATCCCACTTTTCAATTTCGCCTTCCGTATCTTCTTCGGCGCCACCATTACCGGAATGCTCTTCAGTCGCGTTGCCGCCGGCGATCACATCAAATTTTCTGGTCACATTTTCTTTGGGTACCGCCCGCAGTTCCTCCGCGCTGGATTTATCATCCGGTTTTTCCATCTGGAGGACAGAATGATCATCGAAACCTTCTATCTGAAGGGTGGAATCATCATCTGACACTTCCATCCGGAGGGTGGAATCATCATCCAACTGAAGTTCGTCCGTGGCTGTTTGATTATCCGCTCCTTCCAACTGGCGGTCGGTATCATCATCTGTCCCCAGCGAGTTGGTTTGCAGCGTCAGATCACCGATATCAAATTGAATTGAATTGTCTTCAGATTCGGCATCCGATACAGCATCCGCGCCTTTAGCCGCCGACTCACCAGAGCCCTCGAGTTCGATATTAAAATCGAGTTCAGAGACATCTTCGCTCGCGAAATCAAAAATATCTGCATCTTCGGACTGGCTCGACGGCTTGAGTTCCTCAGCTTCCACGGCACCTGATGCATTGGAATCGGCTTGTGCGGCCAGTTGGTCGAGCTCTTCATCTACCCCGGCATTTTTGTCCGGCGGTGGGAACGGATGCAAGGCAGGATCGATCGGGTCTGAAGCCTGGCCGGTGATATGCCCCGGCAGATCCGAGTCGCTCATGGTCGCCGGAGGCTGCAGATCAGGCATGTCCAGATTGAGCGGTTCTGATCCATCGCCCGTGGCTGCACCAGCTATCCCGCCTGGAAGTTCCTGTGCAAACAGCGGGTTGTGAGGGTTCATCTTGGTCCCCATCTCCACCACCTTGCCCCAGGTTACCGGGTCACCCTGCCCGCCGGCGGGATAGAGTTCTTCCGCCAGCGTTTCGAAAGACTTGAGGTCATCGCGTTGCTGGTAAATCTCCAGCAGCTTGAGTTTGAGTTCATGGCGCTCCGGATTGCGTGTCGCTGCCTCCTTGAGTACCTCCTCAGCCTGTTCGTCCCGTCCGTATGCCAGGTAAACCTCGGCTTCCGCCAGCGGGTCGACCTCATCCGCTTGCATGCTGCCCATGCCGGCCATACCGAAATCACTCAGAAATGACGTATCGTTGCCCGCGGAATTGGCGGCTGCCGTATCCGTGGTGTCGGTCTGGCCGTCCAGACCGCTCCCGGAAAGTATACTTTCCTCGAATTCGGCGATCGATCGCCGCCTGCGGATAAACAGGATAGCGGCCACCAGCAACACAAGCGCACCCGCTGCACCCGCTACCAGTGTTATGGAACTGCCGGCAAACATATCGGTAATGCTGGCAAATATGCCCGCAATGCCGCCTAACACGCCGGCAAACATGCCTGTAATGTTTTCCCACCACGCTTTAGGCTGCGGTCCTTGCGAGACATTCTGTGCCGCGGCGACATCGTCCTGCCTTGGATCGATTCGCGTTTTTTT
>CAXMTM010000163.1:0-3867 GCA_964196385.1 Arenicellales bacterium | reverse complement strand
ACCGGAAATCAGATGCCTCACACGCGTGCTGCAATGCGCGAAGTCCGCGCTGAAGGCGGCTGGGGAGTGGTCAACACCGGTTACTGCTCGATTCACCCAAGCTCCGATGACTCGCCGTTGCCGTACTGCCGCTTGTGGGATGATGAAGATGTAAAGGTGCATGCCTTGATGGTCGATGCGGTGCATCGGCACGGGGCTCTGGCGGGCGTTGAGTTATGGCACGGAGCAGGTGGAGTCGGCAATCGCCTGACACGCGTGACGCCAATGTCCGCCTCAGGTGTTTCTCCTGAAAGCTCATACCCTGGCTGGATCAACCTGGCAAAATCCCGGCCTATGGACCGGCACGATATTCGCGAGTTTCGACGCTGGCATGTCGATGCAGCCAGGCGCGCGAGGGCGGCGGGTTTTGACATTGTATACATCTATGCCGGTATGGGTTACGGGCCATACCAGTTCCTGCTGCCGTGGATGAACCATCGTAGCGACGAATATGGTGGCAGCCTGCAGAATCGCGTGCGGCTCATGCGCGAGATCGTCGAGGAAATTAAAGAGGCCATTGGCCAAACGTGTGCCGTGGCTGTGAGGTTCAGCACCGATGAGTTGCTCGAGGTACCTGGCGAGACACTTCAGTCCGAAGCCCACGAGATCATATCGATGTTGTCGGATGTGCCGGACCTGTGGGATGTGAAATCGTCAAGCTGGACCGTGGAAACGGCCTCGGCGCGTTTTACCGAGCAGGGAGCACAGGAACCCTGGAACAGTTTCGTCAAGCCGTTGACCTCCAAACCCGTGGTGGGGGTCGGCCGCTTTACGTCGCCGGATGAAATGGTCAGTCAAATCAAGCGCGGAATACTCGATCTTATCGGCGCAGCCCGACCGTCAATTGCGGATCCGTTCTTGCCAAGGAAAATCGACGAAGGCCGCGAAGACGAGATTCGTGAGTGCATTGGCTGCAATATCTGCGTGTCGTCTTATCACGATGGTGTTCCGCTTCGTTGCACGCAAAACCCGACCATGGGAGAAGAGTGGCGACGCAGCTGGCATCCGGAGCGAATCCCGCCCGGCGATCCGGATAAAAGCATATTGATAGTCGGTGCGGGACCGGCCGGACTCGAATGCGCCCGGGCGCTCGGACAGCGTGGCTTCGCGGTAACTTTGGCTGAGGCAAGCGAGGAACTCGGTGGTCGCATCACCATCGAATCGAAATTACCCGGGCTGGCTACATGGGCTCGCGTGCGCGACTACCGGGTGAACCTGATTCAAACGATGGGCAACGTGGATATCTATCGTGGCAGTCCGCTGTCGGCACAGGATGTAATTGATTTCGGCTGCGATCATGCTGTAATTGCAACGGGCGCACACTGGACTCGTGAGATGCTGAGTACGAGCCGGTATCCGGTCGGTGGAATCGAAAGTGGTTCGGTCTTCACACCGGACGATATCCTTGCCGGCGCGAAACCCGATGGCCCGGTCGTCATTTATGACTTCGACCACTATTACATGGGGAGTTGCCTGGCCGAAATGTTGAGACAGCGGGGCAGCGAGGTCACGATAGTCACACCGGCGAATGCCGTATCCGCCTGGACCTTTATGAACAACGAGTTGGCCGATATTCGCAGGCGGATGATTGATCTCGATATCGCTACCGTGTTCGAACGTGTCATTACGGGATTCAGTGACGGGGCGGTGGAAATGACCAGTATCTACCGTGGCAGCGATGTCAGTTCCATCGACTGCGGATCGCTGATTGTGGTCGGTGTCAGGACCGGAAATGATCGTCTGTTCCAGGAGCTGAATACAGACGCCGATCGAATTGCAAATGCCGGCATAATCTCTTTGCGCAGCATCGGGGATTGCCGGGCGCCAGGCACTGTTGCACACGCTGTGTATTCCGGACACGAGTGTGCCCGAACTGTAGATGCAGGCGATTCCATTCCGCCCTTCGCCTGGGAGCGACCAAGGCTTTCACTCAAGGCGTAGTGTTCCCGGCTCCGGAACCCGACTGAGGGTCGGGAGATTTTTATCGTTACAGAGCCGGCCCCGGTTTCATTTTCGAGCCATCGGCGAACCGTCCGAAACGAAAGCGTGAGAGATCGTGTTCCGGCTGGTCGCCTGCCACCATCTTCGCCATCACTTTGCCTGCGCCGGGACCAATGCCGAATCCGTGACCACTGAATCCCGTGGCCAGAAACAGGCCTGGCACCGTATCAATTTTGTCCATGACCGGCACAATATCGGGCATGGCATCGATCACTCCGCCCCAGGATTCTGCAAACTGAATGCCTTTGAACTCGGGTATACGTTTGTCCAGGTTCTCGCGCATGATACTCAGTGCTCTGGCTGAAGGATTGAGATTGAGTACCCTGTGGGCCTCGAAAGCCGTGTCGTCTTCGCCGCTCCAGTTCCTGGCCAGCAGGCCTCGCTGGGTGGGGTCCGCCCTGAGGCGCAAGCGAATATCACTGCCGCTAAACAGGGCGGGAATGTACTTGGCGAGATAGCGGAAGCTGTTTGGGCCCACGTGGTGTTCCAGTATTCCACAGGCCACCGTATAGCCTCCATCCTGACGGCGACGGATGAACACGTCGCTCAGACCTGCCGCACCACTGAAAATCTCCGGCGCAACGGCGGTGCGGGCCACAGTTCCTTTAACTGCCATCTGTGGCAGGTGTATACCCATATTGGACAAGAACAGGGAAGACCAAACGCCGCCGGCGCACAGCACCACCTGTGTTTTAACATACCCTTGTTCAGTGCAGACTCCACATACCTTGCCTGCTTGTTGATCAATGGTCCGCACGGCACAGGCTTCCCGCACCAGTCCGCCCCTTGCCTGCAGCCCTTCGGCAATAGTCTTGACCGCGGAGAAGGGCTCTGCGCGCCCATCGGTGGGCGTGTATACGGCGCCTTTCCAGCGTCCTTCAGGCGCGCTGATCAGTTCATTGGCCGCCTTGCCGGATACAACCCGGGTATCCAGGGCGTATTCCCGGGCTACCGGGATCCACCGTTCAAGCTCTTCGAGCTCCTTTTCGGTACTGGCAAAGGAGGCGATTCCGCCGCGCCTGAAGCCGATACCTTCACCAAGTTCAAGCGAAAACTGCTCCCAGATATCGATGGATTGCATGGCGATGGGGACTTCATGTGGATCACGTCCCATTGCGCGCACCCAACCCCAGTTGCGACTGGACTGTTCGCCAGCGATTCGGCCCTTGTCGCAAACCAGGACAGATTTACCGCGCGTCCGGAGGAACCAGGCAGTAGATATGCCGATTACACCACCGCCGATTATCACGACATCCACGGCCTCCGGCAGCGGGTCGTTGAAAGCGACAGGAGACTGGTCGTTGTAGAGGAATATGGCTTTCTCCCTGGCTCTGCAGATCAACCGAGACGTTCTTAATCAGTCAGGGATCTGGAACGGGTAATCGAGATTAAGCGTGCAACGCCACTGTCCAGATTGCTCCAGTCCGAGTCAATCTGCAGGAGCGCCACAGCGGCGGTCGGCAACAGCTTGCCATCCGGGGGGATTGGGACCCGATGATGGCAAAGACGCTGCAGCAAAGTCTCCAGACCGGGATTGTGCCCGGCGATCATTACGCGTCTGGCGTCATTCGGACAATCCTGAAGAACGCTTACTAGCGAAGCAGTCCAGCCGCCATAGATCCGATCGTCCCAGCTAATCTGGTCCGGGCTGATTTCCATCTGCTCACAAACAGCGATGACAGTTTGCCGGGCTCTCATTGCAGGGGAGCTGACTACGAAGTCCGGGACCAGGTCCTGTTGTAACAAGAATCGCCCCACGCGCGGTGAAGCCTTCTTGCCTCTTTTTGCCAGTGGCCGCTCGAAATCCGTTGCGGCATTTGTATCCCA
>CAXMTM010000162.1:0-2830 GCA_964196385.1 Arenicellales bacterium | reverse complement strand
CTGCCAAGCGCCAGGTCCTGTTCGCTGACCTGACCGGCCAGCACCCTGGCTGCCGCGAAGAACATGTCATCGGTAATGCGTTGCGCACCAGAGACCACAGCTCCCAGTCCTACACCGGGAAAGATGTATGCATTGTTGCCCTGCCCCGGATGATAGGTCTTGTGGTCGATGGTTACCGGCTCGAAGGGGCTGCCACTGGCAAATACCGCTCTGCCCTGGGTCCAGCGATACGCCTGCTCAGCGTTACACTCGGATTTGGACGTTGGATTCGACAGCGCGAATATGATGGGGCGCGGATTGATGCGGGCCATGGCAGCCAGCACTTCCTGCGTAAATACCCCGGGTTGGCCACTGACACCAATGAGGGCAGTCGGGCGAAGCGCCTCAATGGCAGCCACAAAATCATCAACAGCCGGGTGCTGGTGGGCGTAGGCCAGCTTGTGGTCGGCCAGATCGGTGCGTGACGCTACCACCAGCCCATGAGAGTCGAAAAACCAGCAACGCCGGCAGGCGTCCGCTGCAGACAATCCTTCCGCACATAATGCGGCAACGATCATGTCGCCGATGCCGATACCGGCCTCGCCGGCGCCGAGAAACAACACAGTCTGCTGTGCAATGCCGCCACCGGTGATGCGGGGCGCCGCGTATAAGCCGGCCAAGGCCACCGCGCCGGTGCCTTGAATATCATCGTCGAAGGTACAAATACGGTCACGATACTTGTGCAGCAAGCGGAAGGCGTTCCTGTTCGCGAAGTCCTCGAGCTGGATCAGGGCACGCGGGAATACTTCCGATACAGCGTTGACGAACTCGTCAATAAAGTCATCGTACCCGCAGCCGCGGATGCGGTGCCGCTTGAGCCCGATATACAAAGGGTCATCGAGCAATATCTGATTGTCGGTGCCCACGTCCAGGGTAATCGGCAGGCACTGGTTTGGGTGAACGCCGCCACACGCGGTATATAAAATAAGCTTACCCTGGGCTATGCCCATGCCGTCCGCACCGAGATCGCCAAGACCGAGAATTCTCTCACCGTCGGTGACCACGATGACCCGTATATCCCGATGCGGCCAGTTACGCAATACATCCGCCATGCGACCGCGATCATTTGCCGACACGAACAGTCCCCGCGGACGCATTAAAATGTGCCCGAACTGCTGACACGCCTCCCCCACCGTAGGCGTGTAGATGATGGGCATCATTTCTTCCAGATGATCGACCACGACCTTGAAAAAGAGAGTTTGATTCCGCGACTTCAGATCGAGGATACCGATGTATTGCTCGAGACGGGAAGATTTACGGTGGAAGTTTTCCATCACCCGCGTGACCTGCTCTTCAATGGTGTGGACATGCGGCGGCAGCAAACCCTGCAGGCTCAGGGCATCGCGCTCCGCCTGGGTAAATGCGGTGCCTTTGTTCAGCGACGGATCATGCAGCAGGTTTACGCCGGTGGGCAAGCTGCCCGGATCCGGATGACCGAGACTCAGATTTTGCGTGGTACCCATAGATATCTCCCAGGCAATGGGGCGTTAGACTGTTTGTGCAAGCTTACACCTGAAAAACTTCACTAATAATGATAGAGATCAAGAGAATTCAAGGATCGCGGTTATAGAATTTTCTTATATGGAAAGACAAACAGGAGGATAATGTTTCAGGTTCGCATTCATGGTCGTGGTGGCCAGGGCGTGGTCTCCGCAGCGGAGATGTTGTCGATTGCCGCTTTTCTGGAGGGCAAGCTCGCGCAGGCATTTCCAAGTTTCGGATCGGAACGCATGGGCGCGCCGGTAGTTTCTTTCTGCCGCTTCGACAACAGGGAGATCCGGCTTCGTGAACCGATTCAGCATCCGGACGCGGTAATCATCCAGGACCCGACGCTGCTGCATTCGGTGAACGTATTCAGCGGCCTGGCGGAAGCCGGTTACATCCTGATCAACTCGATGCGCAGCTTCGAGGACCTTGGCATTGCCGGGTTCACTACGTCGTTTCCTGACGGGCACGTCAAGGGCATTGGCGCTACCGAACTGGCAGTCAAGCATATAAATCGACCGCTGCCCAACGCCGCACTGCTGGGAGGGTTTGCCGCCGTCTCCGGTGAACTGACCATGGAGTCGGTGGCAAACGCGATAATGACAAAATTTCCCGGCGCCGTCGGCGAGGCCAATGTGGCGGCGGCACGCGAGGCGTTCGAGATGGCGTTGACAAAATGAGGACAGCTAATGCGTAAACAGATGGAAGGGTCACAAGCAGTCGCCGAGGTTGTGGCGCTGTGTCGTCCGGAGGTAGTCTGCGCTTATCCGATTACACCCCAGACCCATATCGTGGAGGGTATCGGCGCACTGGTAAAAAGCGGGAATTTAAAGTCCTGCGAGTTCATCAATGTGGAATCGGAATTCGCCGCGCTGTCGGTGGCCATCGGGGCCTCCGCAGCCGGTGCGCGCAGCTATACCGCGACCGCGAGCCAGGGGTTGTTATTCATGACTGAAGCCGTTTATAACGCGGCGGGACTAGGACTGCCTATCGTCATGACTATCGGCAACCGCGCTATCGGCGCTCCGATAAATATATGGAACGACCACTCCGACAGCATGTCGATGCGCGACTCGGGATGGATACAGCTGTTCGCGGAGACCAATCAGGAAGCCGCAGACCTGCACATCCAGGCCTTCCGCCTGGCTGAAAAACTGAGCTGCCCGGTAATGGTGTGCATGGACGGGTTTATCCTGACCCATGCCTATGAGTCACTGGATATACCGGATCAATCCTTGGTCGATGACTTTCTGCCACCCTTCGATCCGGTGCAGGTTCTCGACCCCGCGGACCCTTATTCCATCGG
>CAXMTM010000161.1:0-4554 GCA_964196385.1 Arenicellales bacterium | reverse complement strand
AAATCAACGGTCGGATGTTCGCCTACGACGAAGACCAGCGGGCCTACATCGCCGATCCGGATGCGGGAACCTACCGTGAAGTGGTGGAGGCCGCCGAAACCTGCCAGGTCGCTATCATTCACCCCGGCAAGCCCAGGAATCCCGATGAACCGGGCGTGGAAGAATTGATGGAACGTGCGGAACCCTTTAACGCGTAGGGAGGTTACTGGCGCGCCCGGTGATTGTCGATTTCCAGTCGCTGTCCGCGGATGCCATCGACGACGACACCATCGGCATAAGCCAGTTCGCCGTTCAGCCAGGTTGCCACAACGGACGAATTGAACGTGTGTCCTTCGAACGGTGACCAGCCGCATTTGTACAGGATGTTTTTCCGCTCCACGGTGAGCGGGCGGTTCAGGTCTACCAACACCAGATCCGCCCAGTACCCCTCACGGACGAAACCCCGGTCCACCACGCCGAAGATCCCGGCCGGGGCATGGGCCGATTTCCGGACGATCAATTCCAGGCTCAGGTGGCTGTGATGATACAGTTCCAGCAGTGATAGCAGCGCGTGTTGGACCAGGGGCAGACCGGACGGCATATTGAAGTAAGGCTGTTGTTTTTCTTCCCAGGTATGCGGGGCGTGGTCGGTTGCGACTACATCGATCAGTCCCTGGTTGAGCCCCCTGAGCAGCGCCTCGCGGTCGCTGCGGGACTTGATCGCCGGGTTGCATTTGATCAGCCCCCCTTTGGTGGCGTAGTCCGAATCGTCAAAAAACAGGTGATGTACACATACTTCCACCGTAATGTGTTTTTGTTCCAGCGGCGCGTCGTCGAACAAGCCCAGTTCGCGTTCGGTGGTCAGGTGTAGCACGTGCAGCCGGGTATGGTGTTCGCGGGCAAGCGCCACCGCGTAGGACGACGATTTGTAACACGCATCCACTGACCGGATGCACGGGTGCGCCCCTATGGGCACGTCGTCGCCATAGCGTTCGCGGTAGCGTTGTTCGTTGGCGCTGATGGTGGGTGTGTCCTCGCAATGCGTTACCACGGGTACGGGCGCCGAAGAAAATATTTTCTCCAGGGCGTGAGGTTGGTCCACCAGCATGTTGCCGGTGGATGCCCCCATAAAAACCTTGACCCCACACGCTTCCCCCGGTTGCAAGGCACGAATCTCCTCGATGTTGTCATTGGTTGCACCCAGGTAGAACGCAAAGTTTGCCCTGGATTTTTGGGCCGCCAGATTGTACTTTTCCTGCAGCAGAGTACGGGTCGTGGTTGGCGGGTTGACGTTTGGCATCTCCATGAAACTGGTTATACCGCCGGCGATGGCCGCCGTTGATTCAGTGGCAATATCCCCCTTGTGAGTCCCGCCGGGTTCACGGAAATGGACCTGGTCGTCGATGAGCCCCGGCAACAGATGATTGCCCCGGGCGTCGAATACGCTCGCGCTGCCGGCCGGGATATCCGGGTCCACCCGTTCGATCCGGCCATTGTGAATGAGCACGTCGACTTCACGTATGGTGCCTTCGTTTACGAGGCGGGCATTTTTTATAAGGGTGTCGGCCAATTTTGCACAGTTGCCTGAATGGAGTCTGGTTGTTGAGTCAAGCAAATTACCCGGGGTCTGTAAACCCTGTGCAGGATGAGGATGGGGTGTGATGGGGTCCAATGGACTTAAAGTTGCAATGCAAGACCTGACCCTGCAGCAACGCAGCAATTGAAGGTGCCGTCCGCATCACTCATAATCGCGCATCCCGTGCCCGCATCAGGATAAGAAAAATGCGGGCGACAGTCACTTAAGCTTGGAACTTTCTGTAATGCCAGTAAAAATCAGTTTCCCCGACGGTGCTTCAAAGGATTTCGATCAGACTCCCACCGGTGGAGAGATCGCCCATGGGATCAGCCCCTCGCTGGCCCGCAATGCCGTCGCCATACGTGTTGATGGTGATCTGTGGGACCTGTCCCGGCCCATCGGGCAAGATGCGGGGGTAGAAATAATTACCCGTGACAGCGCCGCCGGCATGGATATTCTTCGTCATGACGCGGCCCACGTGATGGCGGAAGCGGTGAAGGAACTGTTCCCCGAAACCCAGGTCACCATCGGGCCGGCTATCGAAAACGGCTTTTACTACGATTTTGCCAGGGATGAGCCCTTTGTCCCCGAAAATCTGGAAGCTATAGAGGAACGTATGCGGCAGATCGTAGAGCGCGATGAACCGGTGACCCGGGAATTGTGGGACCGGGCTGAGGCCATCAGCTATTTCCGTGACATCGGAGAAGATTACAAAGCCGAGATCATCGCTGACATCGATCAGGCTCAATCCATTACGCTGTACAGGCAGGGAGAGTTTGTCGACTTGTGCCGCGGGCCCCACCTGCCGTCTACCGGAAAACTGGGTAAAGCATTCAAGTTGACCAAACTGGCGGGGGCATATTGGCGGGGGGATTCCCGCAATACCATGCTGCAGCGGATATACGGCACGGCGTGGTCCAGTGAGAAGCAGCTCAGAGTTTATCTCATGCAACTCGAGGAGGCGGAAAAGCGCGACCATCGCAAGTTGGGAAAACAGATGGACCTGTTTCATTTTCAGGAGGAGGCGCCCGGCGCGGTTTTCTGGCACCCCAAAGGATGGACTCTGTTTCAACATCTAATCAACTATATGCGCGACAAACAGGACCGGGCGGGCTACCTCGAGATCAACACACCCGAACTGATGGACCGCAGTTTGTGGGAGGCTTCCGGGCACTGGGAGACGTTCGGTGAAAATATGTTCATCACCCATACCGCAGATGACCGGACCCTGGCCATCAAACCCATGAACTGCCCGGGATGCGTCCAGGTTTTCAAACACGAACTCAGGAGCTACCGGGAACTGCCCATGCGCCTATCCGAATTTGGCAAGGTCCACCGCTATGAACCGTCGGGGGCACTGCACGGCCTGATGAGGGTACGGGCGTTTACCCAGGATGATGCCCATGTGTTTTGTACCGAACAGCAGATCACCGCGGAAAGCAAGGCTATCTGTGAACTGGTTCTGGGCATTTACCGGGATTTTGGTTTCGACGATATCCGCATCAAGTATGCGGACCGGCCGGACAACCGGGTCGGTTCGGACGACGTGTGGGACGCGGCCGAAAAAGCCCTGCTCGAAGCCGCGGAGGAGACCGGTTTGCAGTACACCCTGAACCCAGGCGAAGGTGCATTTTACGGTCCCAAACTGGAGTTTGTATTGCGTGATGCCATCGGCCGGGACTGGCAGTGCGGCACTTTGCAGGTAGATCTCAATCTGCCGGCGCGGCTGGGCGCACAGTACGTCGGAGAAGACAGCCAGAAACATACACCGGTGATGCTTCACCGTGCGCTGTTTGGCTCCCTGGAGCGGTTTACGGGAATCCTGCTCGAGCATTACGCCGGGGCGCTGCCGTTTTGGCTGTCTCCTCTGCAGGTGGTGGTCGCAACCATCGTTTCGGACGCCGATGACTATGCCCTGGAGGTGTCCCGGACATTGCGCGAAAGCGGTGTCAGGGTGCAGTCGGATATTCGGAACGAGAAGATTTCCTACAAGGTCCGCGAGCACAGTCTGCAGAAAGTCCCGGTTATTCTGGTGTTGGGCAGACGCGAAGCGGAGCAGCGCACGGTAACCATCCGGCGGCTGGGGACCAAACAGCAGCAGACACTGCCGTTGCCAGAGGCAGTGGCTGAACTGGTCGCGGCCTGCTCGTCCCCTTCCGGGAGCGCCGATTGAGACCGCAGAGATCCTTGTTGTTTGTAGTGGCTGTGCTTATATCCCTGCCGGTGGATGCCGAAGTAAAACTCCGCGGCAATCTGGTGCAAGGCGGAACTGCCGTGGGCCAGGTGGCGGCGGGAACGCGCATCGAGATGGATGGCCGCCCGCTCCGTATTTCGCCGGACGGCTGGTTCCTGATCGGTTTCCACCGGGACCAGAAACCCAATGTGGTTCTGCAGGTGACCCGCACCAACGGCGACTCGCAGGAGCAGATCATCAACATCGAGGCGCGCAAATACGATATTGAGCGCATCGATGGTTTGCCCTCCGGCAAAGTGTCACCGTCAGCCGATGATCTCAAAAGAATCAAGCACGAAAATGCACTGATCGGTGCTTCACGTCTGCGCGACAGACCCGGCACGGATTTTCTGAATGATTTTGAGTGGCCCGTGATCGGTCGAATTTCGGGCGTGTTCGGCAGTCAGCGGATTCTGAATGGTATACCAAAGCGACCGCACTACGGGGTAGATATCGCGGCACCCGAAGGAACGCCGATAAAAGCGCCGGCACCGGGCAGGGTCACGCTGGTCCACTCCGATATGTTCTATACGGGAGGTACGATCAATCTGGATCACGGTCACGGTCTGACCTCTATTTACACCCATATGAGCGAAGTCCTGGTGGCGGAAGGTCAGCACGTAAATAAGGGCGAGGTCATAGGCAAGGTGGGCGCTACCGGCAGGGTCACCGGCCCGCACCTGCACTGGGGAATGAACTGGTTCAAGTCCCGCCTGGATCCCGCACTTCTTGTGGATGCAATGCCAAAGCAATGAACGCACGAGAA
>CAXMTM010000160.1:0-11939 GCA_964196385.1 Arenicellales bacterium | reverse complement strand
ATGGCTGGGGTGGCAGGATTCGAACCTGCGCATGCCGGAATCAAAATCCGGTGCCTTACCGCTTGGCTACACCCCAATCTGTGTACCCGAAAACACGTAAATCAAGGCTTTCGCAGGCCTGTTTGTTCGCCACAGTCCCGCCAAGTACTGTGCCCGTAAAAAAACGGCGTATTGTGCGCAACACTTCTACTGGCTGTCAATTCGTAATTTCTGCCAGCTCTTGATGATGATCTTGACCCTGACCTGGTCGTTCTCATCGAACTGATCGTTAACTATGTGCACCGTACCGGGCAGGGCCGTCATATTGAACTTACGCGGTAGTTCGCGTCCCACGAACTCTTTGTATTCCAGATACTCGACCTCCCACCCGGATTGCCGCAGCGTCTGCAATCGACCCCAGTCATCCACTGACTGCTCGTAATCCTCACCGGGCCTGGGCACGCCCAGGAGCCAATACCGCATGGACTGGAACGGCACCTGCCATCCCGCCACCCGCTGCAATAGTTCCTCCGCCGTAGCGGCATGATAGGTTTTTTTCTTATTGTCGCGTAAGGTGGCCCCTGCCTGATCCTGGGTCAGGATCACCCGGCCACTACCCAGCGGCCCGTACAGATTGATATTGTGGACGTCCCGATCCCTGCGCCACAACATGGTCGCCTGCCCACCGCGCTGGTGGGTCTTGACTGCGAGTTTTCCCTTAATTGCCCAACTGTCGATATTGTATAAATCATTGACACGCTGCTGCCAGGCTTCGTTCGGATCATCCACGATGGGCCTTGATGGTGCACTGACACAAGCAGACAGCACGAGGGCCATCAGGGCCATCCAGGCCCGGTTTCCCTGCAATGTCATTGATTGAATTTTTTGATGGTATTTAACAGAACATCGTTTTCAGGGCCCTGCTCCAGGCCCAGCTGCCATACCTCCCGGGCGCGCTCCTCATTACCGTTGACCCATAACACCTCGCCCAGGTGCGCGGCGATCTCCGCGTCGTTCCTCTTGGTGAGCGCCCGTTCCAGATAGGCGATGGCATCGGTGTGATTGCCCAGTCTATATTGAACCCAGCCCATACTGTCCAGAATAAACGGGTCCTCCGGGCGAATGGAAAGTGCTTGTTCGATCAGCGACTGCGCCTCTTCGTATCGATCGGTCGTATCAGCCAATGTGTATCCCAATGCATTCAGTGCGTGGGCGTTTTCGGGGTCCTTGACGAGGAGCTTGCGCATGTCCCGCTCGTGCACTTCCAGCAAATTGAGCTGTGCCGCTATCAGACCACGCGCGTAGATCAACTCGTTGTCTTCAGGGTAACGCCCAACGGCGGAATCCAGGACAGCTTTTGCCTCGTCCAGTCGCTTGACCTTGCGCAACACCTGTTCCTGGGCCAGCACCCATCGCACGTACTCGTCCTGGTTGACCGGGTACAGTGTTTCCAGGTGTTCCAATGCGGCCTCAACCCCGTCGGTTTCCGAAAGTATTTCGGTGATGGCTAACTGCGCTTCAAAATAAAACGATTCGGATTGTACGGCCCTGTATTGCTCGAGAGCCTGTTCGTAATCTTCTCGCTCAATAGCGAGTTGGCCCATATACAGCTTGACCTGGTCATTTCCCGGCCTCAGCTGCAGGTTTTTGGTGAGGTAGCGCTCCGCCTCTTCATAACGCTCGAGTTGAATCGCCAACAGGCCGGCCGCGTACAGCGCATCCGCGTTGCTCGGTTCCTGCTCGATAAGGGTGACAAACTGATCAAGGCCCGGGCCCAGTTCTCCCCGGTCGACCAGAAACCGGGCAAAATACAGTCGCAGTCTGTTCGATTCCGGGAAGTCATTCAGGAACCCCTCACAAAAAGCGACTACTGATTCTTTTTGTACCTTATTACCGGCCAGATGAGCGGCTTTGGCCAACGCGGCTTCCTCCCACCCGGGTTTTAACCCAAGCGCCCGGTCTATGGACTCGATGACCAGGTCCGACTCATCCAGCCGGTCGGCAAGATAAGCCCGTGCATAATGTATTTCCGGGTCTTCCAGATTGGAATCAACCAGCCTGGACATCAGTTCCAGCGCACCTTCGTGATTTGGCTGTCTGCTCAACAACTCAGCCAGCCTGCGATAGACGGTGCCCGGCGTCTTGCCTTTACGGTCGAGCAAATCCCTTACCACCACCTGGGCGTCATCGATTTGACCGTCTTCTACCAGGGCCATGGCTATAACTTCCAGGGGAGCCGTATCCTGGGGCCGCAATTCCGACCATAAACGTGCTGATTGTTTCGCACTGTCGTAGTCTTTTGCACGAAGTGCAACCCGGGTAGCGTGTTCCGCCAGACGGTAGTCCCGGGATTGCCTGGCGGCAGTGGACAGGGCCCCGGAAGCGGTCTCGAAATCGCCCCGCTGAAATGCCAACTCCCCCAACAACAGTTGATAAAGCAGTTCGGAATCGAGCTCCACGTCGGGCAGCCCGCTATCCGCCAGTTCCGCTTCCTGGCCGACAGGTTGCTCAGCGTGTTCATCGACCACGGGCAGGTTGGTGCACCCCGACAATGCGAAATATGCACAAATTGCGGCACTGAGCCAGCACCGTTTTGTATAAAGGAAGGACATATTACTTAGTTCACCATGAACGTTAGAGGTATTCGACCTTGCGTATTGCAATCACTTCACCGATGCTAACAAGCTGTTGAAAAACCCTCATGTGACACACGACGGCGTTAAAAATCGGCTCAAAATGTAATATTTACTCTAGGAGTCTGTCGGACTTAGGATGATTCTACTGCGCTTATGGGAAATCGGCTCATTTTCTCGATAATTTTCGTTAAATAGGTAAACTATTCTCCTCAAATTCTCGAAAAACTGATCTCGATTTCCCACAATGCTCGCTACGAACACCTAAATCCGACAGACTCCTAGGTAAACCGCTCTTTCCAGCGGATTTTTGCCCTGCCCCGCACCCGCCTGAGGTTTCTTCAACAGCCTGCCGGCAAGAAGAAGTTTAACCACCCGGGCACATATATCAGACAACAAAATCTGAATATAGGTCATTTTAACTCCGTCTTTGGATTTCTTACATTATTATAGGCACTTAACCAAAGCACCGAACAGAATTTAGAGTGTCGAACAGACTTTGAATCAACAAATGTACCGGACAGGCTCCCAGGAGCCTGTCCGAGAATAGAGAGCCTACTGCGGAAAAGCCCTTTTGGCCCCTTTTCCCGCTCCTTTTTGTCGAATATGAATAACTATTCTCCTCAAATGATCGAAAAACTGGACTCAAAATGGGTTCCCCTCGCCACGGCTTCTATTCTCGGACAAGCTCCCAGATGAACGCGTTGAATCTGATAGTGATCGTGCTGCTGGTGTTCATCATGGGTTACCGTTTTTACGCGAAGTTTCTCTTACTGGGGGTGTTTCGAACCGAAAAAGACGAGCCGACCCCTGCTCGGCAGCATGGAGACACGCTTGATTTCAGCCCCTGTAACCGCTGGCTCCTGCTGGGCCACAACGCCGCCGCCAACGTGGGAATTCTATCCATCACCGGTGTTGGTATCGCGGTCGTATGGGGCTGGATTCCGGCATTTTTATGGGTTGTTGTGGGCACGCTGGTTGCCGGCGGAACCTATGCTCTTGCCGCCCTGTGGGCCAGCCTGCGTCAGGGTGGAAACTCGGTGGCGGGGATCGTTTTCGATGTGGCGGGGGCATGGGCGGCCTTGCCCCTGTTTTTCCTGGGGGCATTCCTGCTGGTGTTTTTGGCCTCGCTGATGTGTGTACTGCTGGGGCAATTATTACAGGCCCACCCCGAGGCGGTCTGGGTCTTTTTTTCGATGGTCTTAACCCCCTGGTTGATCAGGCGTTCGTTGTCATCCCGGTCTGTTGTGGGAAAAATCACGTGGGCCTTCGCTACCATCGGGCTATTGGCCGCGGGCATCATTCTGGGGCAGGAGTATCCCCTGCGGTTCAGCGGTACATCGACATTGGATATCAACGGTCTTGGCGTATTTCGCATAACCCAGGAAACCCCGTGGGTGGCGATAGCCCTGGCGCTGTCCTATCACTCCATCAGGGCCCCGGTATCCGCCATAGCCCACCCCAGAGGCCTGATCGTCAGCGTATTGCTGGTCATCCTGATGCTGCTCACCGGAGCAGGTTTACTGCTGGCCGCACCGCCGCTTGTAGCGCCGGAATTTAATATTGATGCCGGGTTGCCCAAAGTGTTTCCACTTTTGTTTCTGGTTGTTTCAGGTGGGGCCATATCCGGTGTTTATGCCCTGATTGTCACCGCTACAACGGTACGGCAGATCGAGCAATCTCGGCATGTTCCAGTCATATCCTATGGCAGCGTGATGCTCGACGGGTTGCTGGCGGTCCTTGTGCTGGTGGTCCTGTGTGCCGGGTTTTCGACCACAGCGGAATGGTCGTCGATGTACGGACAGTGGCCGGATAATGTCGAAATCTTTGTCTGGGTCGATCTTGCCATCACCAAACTGGGCCGGTTCGTAGCTGCTACCGGCATACCAATGCCGGTAGCAATCGGTGTTGTGGCCTCGATAATTGCCGGCCTGGCCCTGACTATGCTGGAGAATTCACTGAGAGCGCTGTCCTTCGGGGTCGAGGAATTCGTTGAAGACTTCGATCTTTCATACCTGAAGGGAAACCGGTTCAGGGAGAGAATTGCTGTCGGCATAGTGATTTTTGCCACGATTTGTCTGTTGCAGGTAGACTTGGGCCTCGACCACTGGCTGTTTTTCGGGTTGGCCAACCAATTATTCGCAGGTTGTTTTATGTTGGTGCTCAGTCTGATACTGCTGCGCTCTTCGAGCGGTACGCTGTTCGCGTTGTTGCCCGCGTTGTTCGTGCTCAGTTGTGCGTTGTGGGGGCTGGTGTGGCTGTTACTTGACTGGTGGCAAAAAGAGGAATGGATATTGTTCGTGATGACTTGCGTCGTTGGCGTATCGACCATGGTAAGCGTATTTGCCTGCGCCAGCGCATTTATGAAAGTGCGTCAACAAAACTCCGCTACCCCGTCGTAGATTTCGGGTGGATCAATTTTTCCGGCTGAACACGCGATAATGCACCTGCTGGCACTCGGACTGAACCACGACAGCGCGCCCATCGCTATTCGGGAGCGCATCTCGGTTAACGCGGAGCGACTGATTGACGCACTGCAAGAGGTAACCACCACGAACAAAGTGGAAGAGGTGACAATCCTGTCGACCTGTAACCGTACCGAGATTTACTGCCACCAGCGGGAAGATTCTTCGGAGCAAATCATCGAGTGGCTGTGCAGTTTCCATGGGGTATCAAAATCGGACCTGTTGCCTTATTTATACCAGCACCCGGGCGATCAGGCAGTGCGGCACGCGTTTCGCGTGGCCGCGGGACTGGACTCGATGATCCTGGGGGAACCCCAGATCCTGGGACAGATGAAAGAGGCATTTGCGATCGCACACAAAAGCGGCGTTACCGGCAAGATCCTCAACCGACTGTTCCAGCAAACGTTCTCGGTAGCCAAACAGGTACGAACGGACACAGCCATCGGCTCCAGCGCGGTGAGTGTCGCGTTCGCCGCGGTATCATTGGCCAAACAGATATTCACCGACCTGTCCAAACAGACCGTTTTGATGATTGGTGCCGGTGAGACCATCGAACTCACTGCCCGTCACCTGAAGGACAACGGTGTAAATCATCTTATCGTCGCCAATCGCACGGTGGAAAGAGCACGTCAGCTGGCCAGCAACTATGACGCAGAAGCCATCTCCCTCGATGAGCTCCCGGCAAGATTGAGCGACGGGGACATCCTGATTTCTTCCACCGCAAGCACGCTTCCAATCCTCGGCAAAGGGGCGGTGGAAAGCGCCTTGAAAAAACGCAAGCGCCGTCCAATCTTTATGGTGGATCTGGCCATACCGCGTGATATCGAACCCGAGGTTGCGAATCTCGACGACGTTTTTCTGTACACCGTAGACGATCTGCGGGGTGTGATCGAGGAAAACCTGCAGGCCCGCAAGGCGGCGGCGCAAGAAGCAGAACAGATCATCGACGTGCAGACCCTGGAATTCATGGGCTGGTTGAACAGCCTGAATGCGGTGCCCACCATCAAGGCCTTGCGTGCATCTATTGACCGTATCGCCGAAGCGGAAGTGCAGCGTGCACACAAAAAACTGCAGTCCGGAGAGGACGCCGGCGAAGTAGTGCGACAACTGGCGAATAGTCTGTCCAGGAAATTCACCCATGCCCCAACCGAACAGCTAAGCAGAAACAATCACGACGGCATTTTGAGCGATGCGGCCCACCGTTTGTTCAAACTGGATAAATCAGACTGACCCGGATTATTTTCCCGCACCCATGAACCCATCAATACTGGCCAAACTGGACCAACTTGCAGAACGGCAGGAAGAAATCAATGGTCTTCTCATGGACCCTGAGACCATCCGAAACCAGAAACTGTTTCGGAGTCTGTCCATCGAATTTTCGGACATTGGGCCGGTGCTCAATCACTATCGCCTGCATCAATCGACCCGGAATGAACTGGAAGCAACCCGCTCCGTTCTGCAGGAAAACGACGGTGAACTGCAGGAGCTGGCGCAGGCAGAAATCAAGGATCTCGAGTCCAGCCTCGAACAACAGGAAAAAGAAATACAAAAACTGCTGATTCCCAGGGACCCCAATGACGGACGCAACATCCTGCTGGAGATCAGGGCGGGCACAGGTGGTGACGAGGCCGGCCTGTTTGCCGGCGATCTGTTTCGCATGTATTTCAACTATGCGGAAAAACGCGGCTGGAAAGTCGAGGTTATCAGCAAAAACGAGGGGGAGCACGGCGGTTACAAGGAGATCATCAGCCGCGTGGTGGGTAAGAACACGTATTCACGACTCAAGTTCGAGTCCGGCGCGCACCGTGTCCAGCGGGTACCCGAAACCGAGGCGCAGGGCCGCGTTCATACCTCTGCGTGTACGGTGGCCGTGATGCCGGAAGCGGATGAGATCGACGACGTGGAAATCAATTCCCAGGATCTGCGCATCGATACATTTCGCTCATCCGGGGCAGGCGGACAACACGTCAACAAGACGGATTCCGCCATCAGGATCAAACACCTGCCCACCGGCATCGTCGTCGAATCCCAGGATGACCGCTCCCAGCACAAAAACAAGGCCCGCGCGATGACCGTACTGAGATCTCGCCTGTTGGAAGCAGAAATAAACAAACAACAGTCTGAGGAGGCGCAGACCCGAAAATCTCTGGTGGGCAGTGGAGACCGTTCAGAGCGAATCCGCACCTACAATTTCCCCCAGGGCCGCGTCACGGATCATCGCATCAATCTGACTATTTACAAACTGGACGATGTGCTGTCCGGTGACCTCGACCAGGTCATAGAACCGCTGCTCAACGAACACCAGATGAACCAACTGGCGGCCCTGTCTACCACATAACGCCGCACGTTCCGTGGTCAGCATCAAAAACATTCTGACTGGTGCGACACAGGTCCTCGCAGGAGTCAGTCCCACGGCAGATCTGGATGCCCGGGTCTTGCTGGAGCACACCCTGAAGCGGGGGCACGCCTGGCTGATGGCCCACGGAAACGAGCAGATCGACCCCGATGATGTTGCCCGATACCAGCGCTTCGTGGAAGACCGACGACGCGGCAAGCCGGTGGCCCACATCACCGGCTGGAAAGAATTCTGGTCACTGCGCCTCGAGGTCAGCAATTCGGTGTTGATCCCCCGTCCGGAGACGGAGCACCTGGTGGAACACGCGTTGGTGCTGATCCCCGGCAACCGTCGTCTACACATCGCGGACATGGGTACCGGAAGTGGCGCGGTGGCGCTGGCCATTGCCTCTGAGCGTCCACTGTGCACGGTGACTGCCACAGATATTTCCACGTCCGCGCTGGGCATGGCCGCAGCCAACGCCAGCCGATTGAACATCGAAAACGTCCAGTTTCGATGTGGACACTGGTTTTGCCCGCTGGCCGGGGAGTTGTGCGACCTGATTGTTGCAAATCCTCCCTACATTGCTACCGATGAAGCCTGTTTAAGACTGGGCGATGTTGCCCATGAACCCGCGAATGCTCTGCAAGCGGGGCCGCAGGGGCTAGATGCTCTTCAGGCCCTGGGTGAGCATGCGACGGAACACCTGTCGCCTGGGGGCTGGATCCTGGTGGAACACGGTCATGACCAGCAACACGAAGTTGCGCGAATATTCGAAGAAAATGGACTGCGGCAGATCAAATGCTATTCCGACCATGCCGGGCACCCCAGGGTGACAGCAGGTCGCAACCCCCATGCAGGAGTTTGAAAACAGGACCGGGACCTATGCGCTGGTCTTCACCTGTAACAAAACCCGGGCTGTCGAGATCGGAAAACTTGGCACTTTGAACGTGCAACCCGGGTACTACATTTACATCGGAAGTGCGTTCGGACCCGGTGGCATCAAGGGCAGGGTCGGTCATCACCTGAGACAACAGCCCCGGGCACACTGGCACGTGGATTACCTCAAACCCCACTGCTCTTTACTGGAAATCTGGATTGAATACTCTGACCACAAACATGAAGTGCAGTGGGCGAGGAGTTTGTCAGAGTGCAAAAATACAGCGACTCCCATGAACGGATTTGGCGCTTCCGACACAGCCGCGGCCTCGCATCTGTTTTATTTGAAGACCCGGCCGGAGCCTAGGCTCCTGGCTATTATTCGGCCACGGGTATACAAATCCGCAGGTCGCTAGCCTGAATTGTCTTCAAACTCCGCCACGACCGGGGCATGATCCGAGGGCCGCTCCAGCTTCCGAGGATTGGTGTCCACGCCGCACGCACTGCAATTTTCATACAATGGCGCGCTACACAGGATGTGGTCGATCCGTAAACCCCGGTTGCGCCTGAAGGCGGCCGCACGGTAGTCCCACCAGGAAAAAATCCCGGGCTCCCGTTCGAATTTTCGGAAGCTGTCGCTGAGACCCGCCTGAACGAGCGCACGGAAAGCAGCCCGCTCCGGTTGGCTGCACAATACTTTACCCGACCACAACTCCGGGTCGTGAACGTCCCTGTCTTCCGGTGCTATGTTGAAATCCCCCAACAAAACCACATTCCGGTGATACGCCAACTCAGCCTGGATGTATACCTGCAGTCGGTTCAGCCAGCCCAGTTTATATTCATATTTATCCGTGCCGACCTGTTGCCCGTTTGGAATATAAACATTGATGACCCGGACGTTGTCCACCGAAGCAGCGAGCACACGTCGCTGGGCATCATCGTGTCCCGGCATCCCGGCAACAACGTCCAGCTCAGCGGTTCGACTCAGTATCGCGACACCGTTATATGTTTTCTGACCCGAATAAACTACCTGGTAACCACTGGCCCGAATTTCGGTTACAGGAAAATCGGCGTCAACCAGCTTGGTCTCCTGCAGGCACAAAATGTCGGGTTGATGCTGGCCTAACCAATCCCGTACCTGCGGCAGCCTTACCCGCAGAGAATTAACATTCCACGTTGCGATTTTCATATAATGTATAACATATTGTATTTAATACATTAATTATTGATAAGAAATGAATATACCCCCAATAATACCCCCATTATTTGTGGAGACTTCACTACGCCCACAAGAACTAAGGTCCTTAGATTCTACCTCTCTTGCCTGTCAGTGCATCCATTCGTCGGCCCCCCAAAATAGTATTGTTTCACTCACCATGACACCAGTGCGAATCTTGAATCTTTTTTGCAAGTGCCGGCCCGATGAGTTCAGGAGTCAGTCGGATTTTGACCTCTTGCTATCCCGGAACAGCAGGAGAGGGCGGGCTAATTGACCACCTAATTAAAAGTCAGATGCCTGTTCAGTCGTAAGTATATGATCTGAATGGCGAATTTGTTGTATGAAGGTGTCTACTATTTTTTCGATTTTTCACCAAAAAGCCCTTTATTTGCAACAATTCTTGAGTTGATAGTAGACAGGGCTGCTGAGTTTTCATTTTGGGCATGAGGGGGTGGAAGCGATCCATTCATCGGATCGCTTTTACCCATATCGCCTACACTTCAGTTTGCTCGGCCATATCCAAAGCGTCATCGACTTCCACGCCTAAATACCGGAAATGTGCAGCTGCACATTTGCGATATTATGGTGAGTAAGTTGTTATGCGCAGTTTGACTGCTAGCTTGCTGATGCCATGTGAACCTTAGTTGTTGTAACTCGACATAATATTCTGGGCGATGCGGAGGACTTCGGTTACAACTCGGCATTTGTGACCTCCTCGGCGTTACAGTGAATGCAGCCATTCGAGCAGTGTTTTGTCCTGCTTCCAGGACGGGATCTCGGGGAGCGGGGAAACGTCGGCGACTTTCTCAAGAGCCTTTCTTTTCATCTCCAGATTTGCCCGCGCATAAATCTGCGTCGTCTTTACATCCACGTGACCGAGGAAGTCACGGATGATTTCCAACGAGACGCCACTCTGCAATAAGTGCATGCCCTTTGTATGACGCAGGCAATGTGGACTCACCGGTTGCGTGAAGCCAGGATGAGTGCCACGTACTGCGTTAACATACTTTTCCAGGATATAGCGCACGCCCGAGCGCGATAATCGTCGGCCCTGCCGGTTCTGGAAGAGCGGCCGATCGAAGTGCTCGGGGCAATCCAGGACATTGTCACGCAGATAATCACACAGGATCTGTGCAGTTGTGTCCATCAAGGGTACGGCCCGCATCTTCCGCCCCTTACCCATGAGACGGATCTGTGCGGGTGGATCCAGGCGTACATCGCCCGCGGAAAGGTCGACCAACTCCTGCACGCGCGCGCCGGTGTCATAGAGTACGCTCAACAAGACCGCGTCTCTGCGGCCCGTATGTGTACGCGGATCGGGCTGTGCGAGGATTTCCGCGAGGTACTCCTTGGAGAGATATCCAACAATCGGGTGCGCGTGGCGCCGCAGTGGAATAGCCAGGATCTGCTGGCATTGTAGTAGTCGTTCCGGTACTTCCGACTGCACATAGCGAAAGAACGCATGCAAAGCTGCGAGGCGATGATTTTGCGTAGAAATCGTGGAGTGCCTGTCGTTGCACAGATGATCGAGGAACGCCTCTACAAGAGGTGCGTCGATCTGTGCGAGGGACAATCGTTCCAGCGCGATACCGCGAATATCGCGACAGAACCGGAGCAGGAGGGTGAACACATCGCGGTAGGCCTTGATGGTGTTGGGGCTCAGATTGCGCTGTGCGGCCAAGTAATGTGTCAGAAAGTTGGTCACATGAATGGATAAGTCGGTCGGCTTCATAAGGTGGTCCTCCGCGGGATGACATCACCGAACGCGGCGTTAACGCGTAGTGTGATCTCTGGGAACAACTCGGCAGTAAGGTGCAGGTAGTGCTGCGTTCCAGCAAGCGACTGATGACCCAAATAGGCCGCGAGCACCGGCAGCTTGGCATCAATATCTGCACCCTCGCGGTACCAGCGCAGCAGGGTATGAACAGCATACGTGTGGCGAAGATCGTGGACGCGCGGTCCTTTGCCTCTGCCGGCATGGGGGATCCCGCACTCGAGCAGCAGCTGCCGGAATAGACTGTAAACCGTTTTAATCGACCAGGGACCACCATGATGTGAGGGAAAGAAGAATGCATCGGATGGGCGCGCCCCGAGGTCAGCGGCATACTTTTGCAGTCGAACAACCAACGGCAAGGCAGGAGGAACCAGGCGATCCTTGCCAAACTTGCCCTGGCGTACCGTCAGGATGCCTTGATTGAGGTCAACGTCAGCGACGTGCAGATGCAACACCTCGCTGAGTCGGAAGCCGCAGCCGTAGAGCAGGCGAAAGACCTCGGGCATGATGAGGTGGCGCAACGGGGAACGTGCGGTGGGTGTGATCTCATCGACCGCATGAAGCAACTTCTCAACCTCTGTATGCGTCAGGATGCGTGGAATAAACTCGGCATCGCTCTTTGCTGCCAGCGATCCATCTGGCACATCGGCACGGT